>JBIJBX010000111.1:0-8189 GCA_044344995.1 Oligoflexales bacterium
ACCCCAAGCCCCCCGAAAGATCCCTCTGTGCCCTGCCTTAATTCTTGGTAGGAGTCAGATGAGAGAAGCGAAGAATGCGCGTCCAATGAACTCAGCAATGCATTGAGCACAATCGCAAACGGCTCCCGCTCAGATCCGAGCATCAAGTTCTCTCCTGAGCCCATCAGCAGTCCAATATTTATACGCTCACAAAAACCCACGAGGCTTCTAAGACGGCCAATCAAATCGTCATAGCTCAGCTCTTCTGATTTGCTGAAAGTAATTGTTTCGGATTCCGCGGCGAGCGCGTAATTGTCCAGACCATCGTAAAACTTAAGATCAGGAACGGCATATGCCAACGATCTCATGGTGCCAATAATCAATTTTTCGCCATGCACCCGATTGGAATCAACATAGTAAGTTTGAACAAGATTAACAATTGAATCCATGAGCAATGAAGAGTCTAAGGCCGTTTGCTCACTATTAAGGGACGCGTCCGATGATTGAGTCATCTTTCGCTTGGCTTGAAGGCGCAAATCTGTCGGCGACATCATAACGAAAAGAGTCAGCGCAAAGGCTGCTATGGCGAGTGGGGGTTGTCCCCTAAATTGGTGAGCGCGCCGGCTCGGACGGGTCATAATATAGATACCTCTGATGGTCTATTCAGGGGTATCGGCCAAATCTGCCCACCCTTGATGTTCAGGCCGACTTCGCTTTAAATTGAGACCTTAGCGATATTTTTAAGGCTCTATAATTGTTATAAATTTTTTGTTTTTTTGTGATTTTATGAATTAGCCCCTCAATATTTTTGGGTCTTTTCCGATGCACTCTATATCGGAATTGTAGGCAACGGATTTGCCTGCAAGAAAGGCTCGAAGATGACAGATTACCAAAAATTTCGGACCGCCCTATGTTTAGGGCTTTGCGGCGTTTTTCTGACGCTGGCATCTGGTACCGCTTTCGCAGCTACCCACGAAAAGATCTCGACATCGTCAATTCGTCAGATAGAAGAAGAAATTTTTGAGGCCGACTTTGATAGCTTGGCTGCCATAGAAATACGTATCGCGAAGATGCTCCAAAGCAACCCTGAAAATCCATCTGGAACCTATTTAATGTCGGTGCTGCTACTGAAGATGTTCACACTCGACCCCGGCTCATACGCGCTGATTAGGCAAAGCACTGAACTAGCAGCGCAAACTTATGAACTGGACCGACAAAGTGATCTCGCTATCGCGGCGCTTGCTGGAATTCTCGAGACCTCTGGAGAATCCAGTCGCGGACTAGACTTGATCCGAGACGCAGGTAAACGCGGCATTAAAATCGGCTGGCGGGCAAACTTGGCAAAAGCACGCCTCATGTTTGATGGAAGAAACGGTTCCGCGGTTCTTAGCGTTCTGGAAGATGTAATTAAAGAACCAGATTATTCCGCCACTTTGGTCGCTCCCACCTTAATAGCGACTCTTACCTCAACTTATCAGGGAGAGGAACAAATTCGGCAGTTGGTGGATTGGAGAAAAAAATGCCCCTCTTTGAACATGGACTTGGCGATCGCAAACGCGAATGCCCTCGCCATGAATTATGATGATGCTTTTAAAGAGTACGCAAAGATCATTGAGCGGCACCCAACAAATAGCGAAGCTCTCATCAGCAAAGGTATTATCGCCCTATCGCATAAAAAAGATGGTGCGCTCGCGATCAAGCTTTTCCAGCAGGCGATTCAACACACTAAAAACGATTCCGACAAAATTGCAGCCGAGACGCATTTGGCACTAGCACTGATTGCTCAGAAGAATAGCTCTGATCGTGCCATCAAGGCCTCCGTAAAGGCGATCGCGGATGCGGGTGACCGCGAGGCCGTATTGATGACCATACTGACGTCATTCCGCAAAAATCAGGGGCTGAAACCAACCCTCTCCCTTCTCGATGTGCTACACGAACGAGTTCCGGCGCTGCACCTGGCTCACGCCTTGAAAGCAGAACTTCTCAGTGAGCAACTTGGACGGCACATGGAGGCTACTCGCGGCTTCACTAATGCGATCACTCTCGAACCAGGCCGCAGCGAATACTACAATGGTCGTGGACTTGCCTGGATGGGGCTCTCTGACCTAGAAGCAGCTCTCTCTGACTTTGAGGCCGCAGTCGCTACAAACCCCTCAGATGCCTCCGCTCGCTACAATATCGCATGCGCACAGGCTAGGCTTGGCATGAAAGCAGCCGCCATTGAGTCCTTGGCTAAGGCTCTGGATCTTGACGAGAGACTACTATCGCACGCACAAACGGACAAAGATTTAGTGTCGCTGCATGGTGAGCCTGATTTTATTGCGCTACTGCGCAGCGAGCCAAGAATATTTAGCGTGGCCCACTAAGTTTTCGTGGATATAGAAGATGCTTGCTGACCAGCTCGATATAGCGATTAATACCATCGTGCCAAAACGGGTCGTCGATTGAGAAATCTTTTGCCTGAAACTTCTGATCGGTTTTTTGAGAACCAAAGATCAACTTAATAGGTAAAGTCACAAAGTCATACTCATAGGGCGGATCCTTCCAGGCAAAATCAGGACCACCCAGCTCAACACAAGCTCTCAAAAGTGCAATAGAAAGATCAAGGCTCCGTACTTTTTTGAGGTCTTGCACTTGAATTTGAACACCGTGACAAGTTTTCCCAGCCCACTTTTGTGAGGTTGGCTCAAACTGCGCCTCGCGCAAATGGAGTCCGGGCGCACTTCCTCCAAGTATTTTTAGAGTCTTTTCCTTAAAATCTGCGGCTGATTTCAGGTAAGGCGCACCAATGAACTGAAACGGCAGGCCGGTGCCACGGCCTTCGGATACGTTGGTACCTTCAAAGATAACTGTGCCAGGGTAGACGTAAACCGGCTCTTCGGTCGGCAGGTTTGGAGACGTTAAAACCCACGGTCTCTCGAGCTCCCGCCAATAACTCGTAGGATCCCAGTTTTTTAATCTAACGACCTCAAGTTCACACCCAATGAATGAGTTGAAAAATTGCGCGGCTTCCCCAGCAGTCAGGGCATGACGCATTGGTATTGGATATTCACCAACAAACGAGGTGCTATCTCCATCCAAGACTCGACCCTCACAGATTTCTCCACCCAGGGGATTTGGACGATCCAAAATGACGATTTTTTTCTTATACTTTTTTGCTGCTCGCATGCACGCAGCGATCGTTGCTTTCCATGTATAAATTCGACAGCCGACAATTTGCAAATCTATGATCAGGGTATCTAGTCTTGCAAACATCTCTTCTGTCGGCTCACGGGTCTCAGAGTAAAGACTATAGAGCGGAACACCGTAAACAGGGTGCGTGGCATGTCCACTCTCAATCATATTGTCCTGTTTGGTGCCGTAAAAACCGTGCTGAGGACCGAATAGAGCAACTAGACGCGGACCAAGAGCCTTGGTCAACACCTCCCACGCCGGGGCCATCGCGCGGGTAACAGACGCCTGATTACACAGAAGTCCACAACGTCCCCAGCCACTGGCTACGACCGACTCCGCCTCAACAACTTCAAGCCCCACTAAACAACGATTAGACACGTATGCCTCTGCTTATAAACCGAGACGCTGCCCGATACGAGCAACCAGATGAGTTAGACAATCATCCACGGATTTTCCGCTTACTGACTCGACAAAACTGTTACGGTCGGTGGAGTGTTCCCCATGGCCAGTAAAGGTACCGTCACTAAACTCATCGATTTCGAGCTGATAGGTCACGCCTTTGATCATGTAAGTGAAATTGTGGACCTTGAATAATTTACCTCCAGAATGGAGTTTAATATCTTTCCAAGACATGCCGACGATCTCCCAAAGAAAACACATAATTTTGACTATTCCCCCATCCGAAGAAAGAGGCCCTTCTATTCTACGGCAAAGCCGGTCACCCAGTCTAGAAACCCCCCCTTGAATTAATAACTTAATACCAGAATAGGCCTAAGTGATTGCCATCTTTGATCGAGCTTTGCTAAAATGGTAACTGAGGTCCGTTGATCTCATAGGCTAAATGTCTAGGAAAGGAGGTGGTGCTGTGGGTTGTTGTAAACAGAACCCTAGTAGCATGGAGGTGCGTGTCTCTTAGTTGAGGCAGCATTTTGCAGCTACCAACCGGCTCCCCTCCTTTCACAATCGGGTTTTTGTTGGGGACGCCGGTTGCTTATTTTAGCCCATTCCAGCCTGTACAAATCCCCTACACTGTCTAAATTTGCCCCTCTTTAAGCCTCACCCCCAGCCAGATTAAGCATCTGAATTTATTATATTTTTTTTAAAAATCCCCCCATTCTCCCTTGGCACCAACCTTGCACGTTTAAAGGCATAGGCACCGACCATTTGGGAATTTGGGAGAAGGACCCATTAAATCATGGAATTAACCCGTTTTAGATATTTGCTAACCATAGCAAGCCTAGCATTTTGGCTCCTGACTCCGGCCGTATCCGGAAAGGATGCCTTCGGTCTAGACGCCTATAAAATTCGCGCGGAATTACTTACTAAGCCAGAAAAGCCTTACACCACCAAGTATGGCAACTCCATTAACGTGTATGCCGTAAGTCCCGCTCAACCAACAAAAGTAAAAAATCAGCACGTTCGATTTTTAATTCAAGGCGGACTACACGGTAATGAATTACTTGCCAGTGATTTTGTAGCTTGGCTTGCTAAACGCTTTGCTAACGGCGAAAGCATCCTCAACACACTCAACAAAGGCAATATTTCAATCGACTTTATTCCATATGCCAATCCCGACGGCACCATCCAATTTACACGCTACAACAGCAATCAAATCAACTTGAATAGAAACTTTGATGTTCTTTGGGGCATGACTCGTGAAAACCCCGGTTCAAGTCCCTTTAGCGAAAACGAGTCCCGCGCAATCAGAGATCTTGTTCTTAGTCGCGATTATACGGCAGCCGTTGATGTCCATGGTTTCGTAAACTGGATCGTATTACCAACGTCACCGAATGAGGGGCTCAAGGGCTTACCAAAAATCAGCGCTGAGCAAAGAAAAAAATATGAACTTTGGGAATCGGTCGTTAAATCTGAAACCGGAAGGCAACTTCCCGGTTATGAAATAAAAACCGCAGGCGGTCTCAAAGATGGTGGCGCTTTTGAAGATTTCGCTTGGTGGAACGCTGGCGTACCAGCCATTTGCCTTGAACTTTTTACTGACAACCGTCATGTTTTGATGTCATTTGCTGACACGATTATCAAACTTTTAACGCCAAAAAGCCTCGACTCCAACAGCCGCGTGGCCGGCAAGCACAGCGACACATTTCTTGCGTACGAAAGCTATGTCCACAGCTTGTTTCAAGAAGCTATCAAGATTGAGTCTGGCACTGACAATAAAAACGAAGTGGTCTCAACGAAATAATCGTGTTTACGAAAAATTGTCACTGATCTTATCAATGTAAAACCGCGGTAGAGCAAAGGCTCCAGTCATCAAATCACGCGATAAATACTGTAATGAGTTCTCAACTTTTGAGAATCTTTCACCATTAAACTTGGCAGGATCAATCGGCTCTTGAGCGGCCACGGTCCAAGACCAGCTACCTCTTGGGTAAGTTGGAATGGGCGCAACATAGCTTTTGCGATGTTTAAACCCGCCACTGATATTGCGATGAATACGGCTGAGAGCCTCTTTAGTAAACCAAGGAGACTCACTTTGCGCAGCCATGAGCCCACCCTGCTTTAACGCCCCAGCCACATTTCGGTAGAACTCACGACTGAAAAGCCCCTCGCCAGGACCAATGGGATCCGTCGAATCCACAAGAATGACGTCCATTTCATTTTTAAGTTCTTTTATAAATGCGACCCCATCACCAACCCGAACCTTAACTCGCGGATCTACACCTGGGTTGAGACAGTTGGAAACTTGAGGGAAAAACCTCTTACTCTGCTCAATCACCATATCGTCAATCTCACAAAGGATCACCTCTTCGACCGACTTGTGCTTGAGAATTTCTCGAACTGTACCGCCGTCACCGCCGCCAATAACAAGGACACGCTTTGGATTGGGATGAAGACAAAGTGGTATATGGGAGATCATCTCATGATAAATGAACTCGTCAGCATCGGTGATCATCACAAGGCCATCGAGAAGCAACATGGTTCCGTAGGCTTTCGTTTCAACAACATCGACCGTCTGAAATTCACTTCGGCCGCTAAAGAGAACTTCGGTAACAGCCCATCCGGTTCTGATGTGATCTGCCTCTTGCTCGGTAACCCACAAATTCATCGACGACATGATAAAAAAACCCCAAACAATGATATTTCAACGAGGCCGCGACCCCACTTCTAACGACGCTTTTTTTCCTGATTACGCACGTATTCCAGGAAAGCCGCCTTGTCTTGCAGAAGATCCATGGCATTGGCATGCTGGCGCGCTTGGCGTTGTAGTTTCTTTTGAGCTTGTCTGTTGCCGCCTTGCTGAAACTGATTTCTATGCTGTTGATTGCCCTGCTGGGTGTTCCCATGGGCAACATTGCCATTCACATTGCCATTTTGCTGGTTACGATGAGGCTGATTATTCCCGCCACGCATTGTCTGCTTTCGCTCAACGATTTCAAAGGCTCTCAGCACAACCCCTTCAGCAAGCAGCTCAGAAATAAGCTCGTCAATTGAGACACCCTCTTCGCGCGCGTAATCACGCAATTTACGATGAAGGGCTTTTGAAATACGGATCGTCAGATTCTCGGGTAGAGGCTCAGGCGCACCTTCGAGGCCTTCCAACTCCTCGTCAGCTTCAGCTTGAAAATCGGCTTGCGCTTTGGCAGACGATTCCTCGATACGATTACCCCGATTGTCCGAGTCCTGGTTAAATTTTGTCATTCTTGTTTCCTTTGTCAGTTAGACAAGCAACCTAAAAACCACGAGGTCCTAATGCCCAGGACGACGAGGGCGAAAATCAGCCAGAAGGCTTCCCCGAGGTGGGGCCCCTAAAAGGGGACAGTTGAGGCACTTTTTAAGAAAATCTTGCTATTTAGTATTAATCTGTTGGATCAGGCCAAAAGGCCGACACGGTCTGAAAATCCGCGAACTCATCATGTGCCTGATTTGACAGGGCAACGTCAAGGGCAAAATCATAGCGCCCTGTCTTAACCCCTGAAATCTCAATGAAAACGCCTAAGCTACCCTTCGATTTACCCAGCCAAGGCCACGCCCTTTTAAACTCTTCACTGGTAAATGCGTCCCGGTTGGCCAAATACGGGGGAGGCGCCTGGCTCAGGGCCTTCTCATCCACCCGAACATTGGCGGCAAAGCTACCGATTGAGCTACTACCTCGTACGCCAAAAATGCCCTGTGGGGAATGCTCATAGGCTGTTTTTCTGAGGGGTCCCTCCTCGATCCCAGACCTTGGAAGTGGCTCAAGGTTTGACTCCAGCTTCCATTCGAGATCCGGCGGATAACTCAAAATATAGGCCAGACCACTTCCCCGTTTAAGATAACGTGATGGATCAAATATAAATTCTATCTGCGTCGGGATTTGAAAAAAATCCTCGTAAAAAACCAGCTCACTGAAAAGATGCAGATCTAAAACTGAAAAAAACTTACGCATTTTAGCCCCGACCGCCACAATACTTCTGACAGGACCAGAGCGCCAACTTTCGATCTCCGACCTAAAATCATCTTCGCCAAAATGAAATGTGGGAAATAAAAAAAACTTTGGGATCAATGGCATAAGAAAAGAACTTCCAGAAAAAACATTCTTCTCTCCAGTGGTCGTTTTTAACTTCACATCGCCAATAAGCATGGGCTGATCTTGACGGAATCGGTAATGATACTTGGACGTCTCGACTTCAGCACTTTGCCGGGAAAAAAGCGGTTTAAAGGATAACGGCGCCACAACATCTTTGCTTTCACCAACAAGAATCGATCCCAGATATAATTTATGACTTGAGCAGAAATCGACTCGTGCCCAACGTGAGAGAGTTACCAGAAGTTGTTTGGAAAGCTGCTTGGCCGTAAAACTCTCGCCCAACGATCTCGCATGAAGACTCAGTTCATCGTTAGCATCAATAAAACCATCATCATTATACTTTGTGTAGGGCAGACCCTCCTCAAGTACATAGCTACCATCTGAATCGACTTCATCAACTTGCAGTGGGACACGCGCCCACTTCTTGGCTTGATATTTCCATGCTTCAAGTTTAACGGCACGGGCACCGTGAAGTTTACTGTGGGGCTTAAATACTACAGGAAATCTCGAG
>JBIJBX010000027.1:0-16798 GCA_044344995.1 Oligoflexales bacterium
TAATCGCCGTTGGAGGTGGTGCTTTGCAGTCTAGTGAGGCGGTGGTCATTGCTCGCAAAATCGGTCCTCTGATTTGGCTACAATCATCCCCAGCGGAGATAGCGCGAAGACTTTTTAAACGAGTCAGCGAGATGGAAAAACGACCGTTATTTAAGGACCTTTTAACTGAGGAAAATCACGAATCACGCAAAGATATGATTAAAGCCAGGGTTCAAAAGCTGCTTGATGAGAGGCGCCAATGGTTTGAGCGCTCTGACATAGTGCTTGATGCATCATATGTCACGCCAGAGATGGCCGCTCAGCATTTGAAAGATATTCTGATCATGGAAGGAATTATCCGAAGTGATCATAAATTGTTTTCAGGTTGCCGAGACGTTGGAAGGAATTAATTGGTGTTCGAAACGGAAGTCATCATTCGTTACATAGAGCGGGTCCGTCCCTGGCCATGGCGGGCTATTGTCGCGGTTACTGTTGTTAGTTTTCTGATGGCTTCAATCGCCAGTGCATTGCTCGGTTGGGTTTTTATTGGTCGAGCTGGCAAATATGAGAGCCATAACATTGAAGGGGCGGAGACGATTGTTATTTATCCCTCAGAGGCCGTGGCTAAATTGGCGATTGCAAAAATTCTAGAGCGAAATGTTTTTAATTCAGAAGGTGCGATGGGTGATGTCGATCCCACCGCTGAGGGCCCACAAATGGCCAAAACTCAGCTCCCCATAAAAGTTATCGGTATCATCTACGGCGGCACACCATTTAATGGGATTGCTATGATCGAGAACACCCAAAACCGCACGGTTAATTCGTTCATGGTGGGTGATCAGATGTCGCCAGAGGCGAAGCTCTTAGAGATTCAAAGAGAGATCATTATAATTGATAATCAGGGTCGCAAGGAGTTTGCGGCAATAGAAGAAGTCGAGCTGCGTCGTTCAACAAGAAAAGGTGGCGGAAAAAAAGTCGCAAACTCCCCAGAATCATTGGCGGGTAGTGGTTATACAACGGACGCTCCGCCTGATAGTTTTAAAGAAGAGGGTTTCGAGCGAAAAGGTGGCAATATTGAAATGACCGCAGAGTATAAATCACGTCTGCTAACGACAGATTTTGCCAGTGTTTTACAGGACGCAAAGGCTAGTCCGAATTTAGTTGACGGTGTTCTTCGTGGATGGCGAATGGATCGAATTCGTAAAAATAGTTTTTGGGAAAAATCTGGCATGCAAAACGGCGATATTATCGAGGAGATTAATGGTGTTGCACTTACTGACGCGGGTCAGTCGGTAAAAACACTGCAGTCCTTCCGTAACGAGTCAGAGGTTGATATCAAGGTAAACAGAAGTGGGCAGAAAATTATACTTAATTTGAAGGTTCGCTAGTAAAAATGGCCGATGTCTCAACAATAGTACAAGGCAAGTTCGCGGTCTTAGTGCCGAAACTGAAGAACCTATTGCAAAAGATGACTGAAGGAGGAATTGAGCACGTTGAACAGCGACTCATCGTGATCGTGGCTCCGATAGGTTTGGCGTATATTATGTCAGCGATTGTCGGCGGGCTTATAGCGCAGACGTTGGTGAAAAGTGTTGTGTCTTCGAGAGCAAAAATCGCGTTAAGGTCGGATGTGAATGACGTCGTAACCCTGGACCGGCCGGTTTTGGCTAACTCGAGAGATCTTCAAAAAATCATCAAAGAACGTAATATTTTTAATAGCGATGGTAAGTTTCCCGAGGAGAAATTTGGTAGCGACGGCGATCGTACACTCGCAAAGTTCGATATCGATGCGCCGTGTGTCGATACAACCTTGCCGATTGAGTTGCTGGGCACTATTTTTATTGGAGATAGGTTTCGGTCACTTGCGACCGTGAAGGATAAAGCATATTCAGAGGCCGATATCTATAGGGTGGGTGATTCCATTTATGGCAACGAGCAGGCGGTTGTGGCTGCCGTGGATCGCCAACGGATTATTATCAATAACTCTGGTGTGAAAGAATGTATCGACCTGGACAAAGGCTCACCCGGAATGGCAAGTGACGGATTTCCTACAGGTCCTGGCGGTGATTTCGGATCTTTACCAAACGGCGGCGCTGGGAGTGGATCTGAAATTACGCTCGATGCGGGCTATGTGGAGGGTGAATTAGGTCCGGGATTTGGTAAAATTGTAGACGCGGCTCGATTAGTGCCCAATGCCCAAGCTGATGGCGGTATTAATGGATTTAAAATTTTTGCCATCAAAGGTGGTAGTTTGTTCGCTCGAATTGGTTTGCAAAATGGTGATGTCATCACCCAAGTGAATGAAGTCAGCATGAAACAAGCCGAGCAAGGTTTCGCGTTATATCAGGCATTTCAGGATGAAAAAGAGGTCCGCATTCAATTGTTAAGGGGCGGTACAGCCCCACAAAACGTGTCTGTTCGAATAAAGTAAAGTAATGAAGTGGTGTTTGATAAAGGCATTGGAAAGGTGGAAGGTTATGGCTCTGTACGACAAAAAAGGCCTGTTTCGCGTCAGCTTGTTGACCATGCTGATGGTTGGCGGTGAAACCGCAACTCGTGCTCAAGACCCTGCCGCTCAGCCGCCAATGCCGCCGCCGGGACAGGATATTCCGCCACCACCTCCGCCGTTGCCACCGCCCGATGCGATGGAGCCACCACCGCCTATGCCGCCACCGTCAGCACCGCCGGAAGCAGTTCCAGCTCCAAAAGCGCCTGCATCTCCGAAAAAGTCGTCGGCAGCGGGTCGTAAAAGTTCAGTCACAAAAGCCCCCACGGCAACTAAAGTCGCTCCAGATACGGCGCAAGTCGTAATTGAGGAGAAAAAAGGCGCCGCGGCGATTCCAGCTGGTCAGGAGCTGGTCAATATGGACTTTCCAGAAAAAACTGAGATTCGCGATATAGTTCGCGCAGTGGCTCTTTGGACTGGTAAAAATGTAATTCTCGACAATAACGTAAGTGGGAAGATTCAAATCATCTCGCCGAGTCGGGTCACAAAAGAAGAGGCGTACCAGGCTTTTTTATCAGCATTGAACGTCTTGCGTCTGACAACGGTTGAGACCGGAAAAATTCTGAAAATTGTTCCAATCAGTACCGCGGTGCGCGGTAATCTGAGGACATTTCTTGGATCAAAATGGACGCCGCTAACAGACGAGATTATTACGCAAATAGTCCCGCTGAAGTATGTGGATGCCCAAAGTATACAGACCACACTGAGCAAAATTGTTACTGCTAATAGTATGGTCGCTTATCCCAAAACAAACACCCTGATCATCAGTGATAGCGGCTATAAAGTTCGTCGAATCCTCGATATTCTTGAATTGATTGATGTTCAGGGTCAGCAACCCCAAGTGCAGTTCGTCCCCATTCGTTACGCTGACGCTAAAACGATCAATGATCGCGTTAGCGAAATTTTAAAAGCTAATAGCGCTGGAGGCGGGAGTTATGGTTCATTCAAGCTCATGGTGGATGAACGTACAAACTCCGTCATAGTATTTGGCCCCCCTAGGACAATCGCTGACGTTCAAAGTCTCATAAAAAAGTTTGATATTGAATTGGATGATCCAAGTCGACAGTCATCTATCCATGTTCGGCCTCTCGATTATGCTGACGCTAAAAAGGTGGCGAGTACGCTATCAGCATTGGCACAGGGCGGTAACAAGAAGAAGTCACCTTCGTTCGCGCCTCCTGTGAACATACCGGGTCAAGCTCCCGGTGCGGGTGCTTCCAACTCAGTCACAGCGGCCGAGCTTGATGACAATGTTAAAATAACGGCAGATGAGTCATCAAACTCCCTTTTGATCACTGGAAGCAGGGCGTCATACCAAGCGGTTAACAGCATTCTGAGAAAACTTGATGTGAGACGAAGCCAGGTATTTGTCGAGGCTGACATACTTGATTTATCCATGAACAATGGCTTTCAGTTTCAAACTTCGATTTTCGCAGGCGCGAAATCTGGACAAAATCCAATTGTAACGTCGTGGCAAGGCCAAAAGTTTGCGCCACTGCTTATTACGCAAGCTGCCGGAGCCAGCACAACGACGAACCCCGTCGCTCTCAAGGAAGCCGCATCAGCTTTCGCTAATGACATGACAATCGGAATCTTGTCGGGCAAAACTGTTACAGTACCGGGATTGGGCAGTTTTTCCCCTGGTGCTTTGATCAAAATGATCAAAAGTGACGCCAATACGCGCGTCTTATCGAGCCCACACATAATGACTGCTGATAATGAAGAGGCAAAAATTAAGGTGGGTGAGAAAATTTTCTTTAAAGTCCAGGATGCAAATGCAACCAGTGGGACGGTTACGACCAAGTACGACAAAGAGGATGCGGATTACGTTCTGGCGATTAAGCCAAACATCTCAAATTCCAACTATGTAACCATGAAGGTGGATATCGAGGCGAGCACAGCAACGATCGACCCAAACAGCGGCAGTCCAAACAAGAAAACTCGAACTACAAGTCAGCACTTAACCGTGAAAAACGGTCAAACCGTGGTGATCAGCGGGTTAGTGCAAACGCGTGACGAAGAGACCTTTCAGAAGATTCCTTTGCTCGGAGATATTCCTATTCTGGGCTGGTTATTCAGAAATAGTGACGTGCAACATAAAACAAGTAATCTTATGATCTTTTTGACTCCGCATGTGGTACATGGTGCTGATGATTTGGCAGCAATATATGAGTCAAAAATTAAAGAGCGAGATGAATATCTCGAGTATGCATATGGTAGTGGCTATAAAGACGACCGTTTCTATTCTCATATGCCGAAACTAGAAGATGGGAAGTACGTTTCAGATCCTCTTGACGAAGATGAGCGTCGCCGACGTGAAGAGGTTCGTGCGAGTTACCTTAAAGAAGATCAGCCTAGCGCACCTTTGAGTGACGAGAAGAAGTCAGAGTTGACCGCTCCAACGCCTGTTCCAATGAATGCGACCTTGGGTGGGTCCGGAGGCGGAGATGCTGGGTCCTCCTCTGCGCCACTGCCTCCGCCTGTAAACCTGCCTCCGCCACCGCCAGCGATGGATGGAGGAGATTTTGTACCTCCAGAGCCGCCGCCAGTGATGGATGAACCACCGCCTCCGCCAGTGGTCGACTAAGGACTTTTTTGTAGAATGGATGATTTATGGCAGATGAATTAAAAAAAGATACGGCGAGTGAAGACTCAGGCGCTACTAGGTGGAGTAATCTGCCATCCATTCCATTTAGAAAAATGGCCAAAAAGACCCTAGGTGAGATCTTAATTGAGTCTACCAGTCTGACCAAAGAGCAGTTGGACGACGCCCTGAAGCTACAGACTGGTAAGTCTGACGCAAAGCTTGGTGAGATTTTGATCGAGAAAAATCTTGCCACCGAGGAAGATATCTTGCGCGCATTGGCGCACCAGTTAGATCTTCCTTACTATAACCGTCTTCCCGTCAATGATATCGACCCGGCCCTCGTAGATTCTATTCCTATCAATTTCTGCCGGGACAATAAGATATTGCCTGTCGCAAGGGATGACTTCAGTGTAACTGTGGCTGTCGCGGATCCATTGAATATTTTTCCGCTCGACGATCTGCGTTTGATAATTTCCGCTAATATTAGCATGGTTGTCACGAGCAGTAGCCAAATTGAAAACGCGATTAACCGTGTTTATGAACGTTCCAGTGATAGTAGCCAAAAAGTTATTGACGAATTAAACGTTCCGGATGTGAACGCGGACGAGGACTTAGATGAGGCGAGAGATCTTCTTGAAAGTTCTGATGATGAAAAGCCAATCATAAAATTGGTGCACGGACTGCTCGCTCGTGCTGTGAAAGAGAAGGCATCAGATATTCATATTGAGCCTTACGAGGCTGAAATAATGGTGCGTTTTCGCATCGATGGAGCCTTGCAGGATAAAATGGAAATCCCGAGGCGTCATGGTAGCTCGCTGGCTTCGCGTGTAAAGATCATGGGCAAGCTGAACATTGCCGAAAAACGAGTCCCACAGGACGGTCGGATCAGTATTAAAGTCGCAGGCAAAGAGATCGACGTTCGTCTTTCTGTTCTGCCGACAGCCCACGGTGAACGTATTGTAATGCGTTTGTTGGATAAGTCATCTGGGACAAAGAGACTTGATCAGATGGGTCTGGATCCAGAAATTTACCAGCAGTGGACATCTTTAATTGAACAATCGCATGGAATCATTCTTGTTACGGGTCCAACAGGTAGTGGTAAAACTTCTTTGCTTTACGCGGCCCTCATGCACATCAATACCAGTGACATCAACATTTTAACCATCGAAGATCCGGTGGAGTACCAGTTGTCAGGGGTTGGGCAAATTCAAGTCAATGACAAGGTCGGTATGGGTTTTGCTGAAGGCTTAAGATCGATTCTGAGGCAGGATCCTGATGTTATTATGATCGGTGAGATTCGAGACGCGACGACTGCGCAGATTGCGATTCAGTCGTCAATGACTGGTCACTTGGTTTTAAGCACGGTCCACACAAATGACACGGCCTCGACTGTCACGCGTTTAATGGATTTTCATATTCAACCATTCCAAATCACCTCCGCGGTCTTAGGGGTCATGGCGACACGTCTATTGCGAAAACTCTGCACGCATTGTCGAGAGGCCTATGTGCCGTCCGATCGTGAGCTAAATTTGATGGAAATAACGCGAATTCAGCTCAATGAGCGAAAAATTTATAAAAGCGGTGGTGGCTGCGACCGATGTCAGGGTATCGGCTATAAAGATCGAATGGGTGTCTATGAGCTTCTTGTCTTTGATGACGAAATTCGGGATGTCATCGCGAAAACCCAAGATGGTAAGGTCATCAAAAAGGTAGCAGTTGATAAAGGAATGGTGTCGCTGAGGGCCGCCGCCGTGAAGAAGGTTTTGGGGGGTCTGACATCCCTTGATGAGGCCCTTCAGAATACACAGGCCGACGACTTTGTGGCTCTTGATGCCTAAGGGAACCTGACGACAAGGGAAGGCTGTTTAAAATGCCTGTTTATAAATACAAAGGTTATGACTCAAAAACTGGCGCTGCGCGCAAAGGTAGTGTCGAGGCCGAATCGCAGAAGGCGGCCAGGCAGAAACTTAAAACTCGCGACAAAATTCTCGTGGCCGAACTCTCAGAAGAGGTTGCGCTCGATAAGATAAAAAAATCACGCCCACTTTTTGGTGGCGGCGTCAATACGGCTGACATAGCTATCATGACGCGGCAATTCGCGACTCTCCAGAGTGCCCATTTGCCCCTGGATGAAACACTGAAAGCCCTTGGTAATCAGGTTGAGAACGAGGTGCTTAGGAACGCTCTCAGCAATATCAAGGATCAGATCTCTGAGGGTAAATCCTTACATGAGGCTTTGGGTAGCTTTCCGGCGATTTTTGACCGTCTGTACGTCAACATGGTTAAAGCCGGTGAGGCGTCTGGAACGCTTGGATTGGTTTTGACGCGGGTCGCAGATTTCATCGAATATCAAGTGAAGATCCGAGGGCAAGTGGTGGGTGCCATGATGTACCCGGCGGTAATGATTTGCGCGATGCTTGGTATCACAGCGATTATGTTTGTCAGTGTGGTGCCTAAAATGCAGGTCGTGTTTAAAAGTATGAAAGTGGTTCTTCCTTGGTATACCAAAACACTGATCGGTTTTTCAGAGTTTTTGCAGACGCAGTGGTATATTTTGTTCGCTGGAATCGGCTTACTGGTTTTTCTGTTTAGGAAGTGGTACGCCTCACCGGAGGGTCGTCGTACCTTTGATAAAAAGTCCCTATCGGCTCCGATTTTTGGCGCGATCGTTATGCGGATTAATGTGTCGCGTTTTACAAAAACTCTGAGTACTTTGCTCGCGTCGGGGGTGCCAATTTTAGGTGCACTCGAGATCACAAAAAATATTATTTCTAACACACTTATTTCGGAAGCTTTGGAGCAGGCTCGAGTAGCGGTACAAGAAGGCCAGAGTTTGGGGCAGAGTATTGAGAAGTCGCAGTTATTCCCTCCGTTAGTCACTTATATGATTATGACTGGAGAGCGCACCGGGCAGCTGGAAGAGATGCTGGGGCACGTTTCTGTGGCCTACGATGCGGAAGTTGAACGAAAAGTTGAGGCGATGATTGGTCTTATTGAGCCGATGATGGTGATTCTCATGACGGTGGGCGGGGCGGTTATCCTGGGCTCTCTTATGGTACCGATGCTTTCTATTATGAACCAAATACGTTAATATGCGAACTAAGGTTGTTTTAAAAGGAGTTGCTATGAACGGTTTATTGCAGTTGTTAAGATGGAAAAAACCTATTGAGAAAAAACTAGATCGTCCGCGCGGTCCTTTCGGTGGGCAACGCCAGTCCGGCATGTCCATGATCGAGATCATGATCGTGATCGCTCTAATTGGTACTCTCATGACAATTATTGTTCGTAACGTTATGGAATCAGCGGAAAGAGCGAAGGAAGACCAAGCGAAGATCGGTATGAATATGTTGATACAAGACCTGCAGCGTTACAGGCTTGATAACAACAAGTATCCGACGACGGAACAGGGACTTAATGCGCTTGTCGCGAATCCTGGCGGTGATGCCAAGAACTGGCGCGGCCCCTACACGGAAGAAAATAAAATCAACGATCCTTGGCAAAATCCGTACCAGTACGAATCAGATGGTCGCAATGTAAAAATCACGTCAGGTGGCTCTGATGGCACGGTCGGTACTGCAGACGATGTGGTGTACCCAGAGGCGAAGAAAAGCGGCCAAGCCCCATGATTTTTCCTGAGGTCCACGTCACTCCACGTCGCTCTTTTGGCAGTGAGGCCGGAATGACGATGATAGAGATTGCCGTGGTCATCGGATTGATTGCCTTCTTGTATACCATTGCTGTGCCACAGTTCTCCATGCGAACCGGCACAGAAGCTGCCAATAAAGTTCAGCGCGTCGCCGATGATATCAGAGCTGCTTTTGATCTAGCGGTCCTGAACAATAAGACCTACCGGATGTCCTTTGTGATGGCCACGGGTGAGTATTGGCTTGAAGAAGCGGATCGAACGGTCGAAGTTCTTGGCGATGGTAACGGCGGAAAAGACCCAACCGAGGAAGAAGAAAAGCTTCGTTCGGAGCAATTTGATGAGCTAACTAAAGAATATCAGGCAGTTGCCGGGGATCCTGTGCTTGATGAGGATGGTCAGGCAATTCCAGGAAGTAACGAATCTCCTATTTTAAAAAACCGCACGGCCGCAAAGGGCCCGCAGTGGCGCCGAGTTGAAAACCTTGAATGGCAAGATAAGACGGTTGGTCCAAATTTAATGATCTCGGAGATGCAGGCAGAGCATCATCAACAAAAGCAGATCTTAGCGGATATTGGGGAAACCGGGCGGGCTCTATTGTACTTCTTTCCCGCGGGCTACGTTGAAAAAGCTTTTATCACGATCGCATTTAAAAGTGACGGCATGGTAGTGGATGAGTCTCAAAAGCCTTACACTGTTATTACCAGGCCGTTTTTAGGGAAAGCGGAAGTTAACAGTGGGGCAGCGGAGATTGACGTTCATGACCTCGGAGATGAGTCAGGACAATCCTAACCCAGCATGCGGGAATAAGCGGAAAAATCGGCTTTTTCGACCCGGTGAGCGTAGTTTCTCGCTGGTTGAAACGGTGGTCGCGGTTTCTTTGATTGCATATCTTATGCTTGAAGTGAGTGGCGTCCATGGTAATGCGATTAATTTTGCGGACTATGGTCGTAAGTCGATGCAGGCAATTTTCTTGGCAAAACGTCTCATGTCGCAGGTGGAGTATCAGGCGTCAATACGGACGCCCCTGAAAGAATTGGCAATCAATGAGAAGGAGCGCCAGTTTGAAGATGCGCCAGACTTTCAGTATTCAATGACAGTTGAACCGCTGCCAAATTCCCTCGAGCTCATGTTTAAGGTTCTTAGTGGGGGCTTAGTGGGCGGAGGCGACAAGGGTGAAGATGGCGGCGAAAAAAATGATGTTGGAGCAATGCTTGAGCAAGTGAAGAGCATGATTGAGGCAGCCGTAGGCGAGGAGCCGATTTGGGTAGCGAATGTATCGGTATCATGGGCAGAGGGGGCACGGCGGCCCAATGTCGATTTATCGATGATAATAACGGACATCAAGAAGCTTGAGTCCACGCTGACTCCGCTGATAGCTAAAGCTCCCAAGACACAAAATTCGGGTAAGCCACAGAGCATGCCATCCAACGGTGGTGCGCTTCCGCCTCCGGCGCCACCACCAGTGCCACCGACCTGATTTTTGTGGCGTGACAATCCAGACGAGCGGAGGATGAATGCTTTTATCTAATCAAAATCAAGAGAAAACGGCAGGATTTTCGCTTCTGGAAGTCATGGTGACCATAAGTATACTTCTAGGTCTCGTGATCGCGGTTTCGGCGATGTTGCGCTCCTCTGTTGAGGTTAAGGTTGCTCTCGCCCGGGATGCTAGAATCACGAATCGATTAAGCCTTGCGATCGCCAAGGTGTCCTGGGACATTGAGCACGCCTTCTTGGTTGGGCTGAACGATACACCTCGCGGCGGATCTGAGCGTCGATTTAAAACAATTTTTAAAATTGATAAAAATTCAGATCGCGACAAACTTTCAATGACTATTACCGGCAACGTTCAAGGAGAGCCCGGATCACCCATAGGTGACGCCGTCTATGTGGTGTATGAGTTGCGAGACTCCAAGCATTCGCCGGGCCGACGAGATTTATACCGAGGATCAGTACTGGCCAATCGTGATGACCTAAAAGAAGATCCGCCCATGCGCTTGCTCGCAAAAAATATAAAAACTTTCAGAGTTATCCCTTGGCGTGGCGATGATTGGTCAACTGACCGCTGGGACAGTTCGCGAGGTGAGTGGCGAGATCGGATGCCAGCGATGGTAAAGCTGGAAATTGAGACTTGGAATGAAGACGATGATATTCCATCGGATAATGAAACAGAGAAAACGGATGACAGTAATTTGGTGGTAGCTCGCACTATTGTCGCGATTCAGCAAGCCAGAGGCATGAAAGAGCTTAAGCAGGGCTCTAATACGGTTCGGTGGTTTTGATGCTTGAGTTTATTGCAAAATGCTTACCTAAAACGTTGTGGCTATTTCCTGTATCGCCACAGTCGGAAGAACCCGCGCCGCGTGAGCAAAGAGGACTTGCGTTAATGGTGGCGGTCATGGTCATTTCGATCATGATGATGTTTGCAAGTGATTTTATTGTCTCGTCTTCTGTAAACATGACGAAAGCGTCATCACAGCGCGATAATATAAAAGCCGAGTATATAGCTAAAAGCGGCATGAACTGGGCCCTGTGGCTCAATTTATTTGACTATGGCTTGCAGCTTCAGTTGAGTGGTGACCCCGCCATGAAAACCATGCGCGATGCCATTGGGCCCCTTTGGGATAAATTAGGGATGATTTTCCCTTATGATACCCCTTTAGATATGAGTGAAGCTGACAAGTTCGCATCCATCATGGGGCTCACTGGCCTGGCGGATGCGAACGTCGTCGATATGCTCAAGCGCCTTGGGGGGGGATTGGGAGTCAGTGTTATCGATGAGACTGGTAAGATCAACCTGAACGTTTGCTATCAGTCACAGGCAGAGTGCAATATTATTCTGATGCAGCTTGAAGCTCTAATGAATTGTACAGCTGTAGAAAAGGACTACAATCGTCAGAACAACATAAAGCCGTCTGAGCTTTCGCGCCGCATAAAAGACTGGATCGACAAAAACAGCGTGGCTGAATCCGCTAGCGGATTTGCTGACGAAAATGAACCTTACGAAAAGAGAAAGCCACCGTTTAAGGCGAAAAACTCGCCGCTTGATTCTCTTGATGAATTGCTCTTGGTGGAGGGGTGGACGCGCGAGTTGCATGCATATTATAGCCCTTATCTAACGGTCTGGCCGTTCCCTGATTTGAGCAGTAAAAGTGGCTATAAGTTAAATATCAATACAATGCCCCAAGAGGGACTAAAATGTATGTTTGGGCGGGAGTTGGGGTCTCCTGACGCCATGGCCAAATTCGTAAAGCGTTATAAGGAGCTGATGGAGACGACTGGTCGTCTAGCTGGTAGCGACGCGGAGTTGCAGTCCCTGATCGGTGATCTTTTTGGGTATCGTAGTGATGGGCAGGAAAAAGGTGCGACTGGAGATAGAGGGGCTTGGTTAACAACTGAGTCGCGGGCATTTCGACTGAAAGTTAAGGGAATCGTTGGTGAACAGACCAGAATTTTGGAATATGTCATACAGCGTACAACGCCAAATCAGCTTGCAGCATCGCCTACCATGCCCCCGTGGTCGGTGGCGTTTTTTAGGATGTACTAAGCTGACCGAGCAAAGTTTTGTTTTAACTAAGAAAATGCGACAATTGAAGGTGCGGATTGACTGCCAATAGGGATGATTGAGCGCATGCAAAAAGTTATTGGGCTAGATATTGGAAGTTACTCAATAAAAGCGGTTGAAATCATCAACTCTTTTAAATCTTATCAGATAAAAAACTTTTATGAACTTGAGATGCCGATTCGCGACGACATTGATCGCAATGTTTTGCTGGCACAATCCCTCGAGCAGCTGTTCAAAGATAACAACCTCCAGGCAGACCGCATCCTGACAGCGATGCCTGGGCAGTATATTTCCAGCCGCATTGTGCCGGTGAGTTTCTCAGATCCACGTAAAATCAGCATGGCTGTTATGTCAGACGTCGAAGATGCGGTGCCTTTCAACCTTGAGGACATGATTGTCGACAATCAAATCCTCGGAACAGCAGCAGATGGCCGTACAATTGTTATGGTTGTCATGACGAGAAAAAGCTTCTTACGAAGCTTTCTCGATCATCTGCATCATGTGAATATCGACCCTAAATTAATTGATGTGGATAGTTTGTCATTCTATAACCTTGCGCCTTACCTGCGGCTTGAGCCGAATGAATGTGCTGCAATGGTAGATGTTGGTCACGAAAAGACATCCGTTTGCATTGTTCAGAGTGGATTGCTAAAGATGTTTAGGAGTATAAACATTGGCGGTGCCTATTTAACTGAGTTCCTTTCTCGCGATCTCGAGTGTTCTATCGCGGAAGCGCAAGTTGTAAAACACCGGGTCAGTCGCTTGATATGTGACGGTGATCCGGGCGTCGGGATGAATCCTGATGATAAACAGATCGCGGAACGAATGACTTTGGCGTGTAACGCCATCGTAAAAGACTTGGGTAGGACTCTTTATGCATTCAAAACTTGGGACAAGACAAAGATTTCCAGGATTTTCTTGTCGGGTGGATCTGCCCAGATAAAAAATCTCGACATGTATTTGTCGGAACAGCTGGGCGTTCCTGTTTACCTCAATCGACTTGAGGCTACAGATCTAAAAATCGACGAGTCATTAGCCGACAAAACCTTGGTTATGCCGCAAAGCATTGCCATTGGTATGCGATCTGTGGTGAGTACGAAGCGTTATTCACAGATTAACCTACGCAAAGGCGAGTTTGCTTATGTGCAAAATTACGCACAAATCATGCGTGCGGCAAAGATTGCCGCGCAGGTGCTAGGCGTGGCGGTTTTGCTGCTGATACTTTCTTATGGTGTCAGGAGTTTTATTTATAACCGGCAAATTGCCGATCTCGAGCGTGAATATCAGAAAGAATATAGCGGGATCGGTATTACCAGGAAAAAAAACCAGGGAAAAATGGATTTTTCAAGGTTTAGAAATGAAGTCAGAAGCTCAATTCAAAAAGAGGTTACGTCAAAGCGGGATGCTGTCGACTCATTCATCGCGGCGTCCGGCACGAGCCCTGGGCTTTTGATGCTGCAGGATATCAGCGCCGCGCTTCCTAAAACTGTAAAGATCGACGTGACGCAGTACTTGTTTACGGGAATCTCAGGACAGCCCGGAGGCCGCCTGACGCTTAAGGCAGAAACGGATGGATATTCTTCAGTCGAGGCGATTAAAGAGGCGCTAAAAAAGGTGCCAAGCATATCGGAGTTGGAGGAAAAACAATCGGGCGGCAAGCCCGGAACCGACAACAAAGTGATTGAGTTTACATTGCAAATGTCTTTCAAGGCCGGCCCTTCATCTGGAAAAAGTTAGAGGTTGTGACACATGAGTGCGCTAGAAGATTTACAGGAGAAGGTTCGCAATTACTGGGGTAATTTGACCGCAGAGATTCGCAAACGCGTTCTTGGAGCGAACAATGAGAATATCGATTTCCTGGTCGATACATTTTATAAGCTTGAGCCAAATCAAAGAAATGCGGTGATCGCTGGCGGCGTTGCGGGGCTCGGACTTATCGTATTTGGTTTTTTAGCGCTTTACTTTGCGCAAATTGGCTCCCTTAACCGGGAACTCAATAAACGGTTTGACGCGTTGTATGAGATAAGAGAATTGAAGGTTGAATACCAGCGCGAGGATCGGCGGTTTCAGAGTTTGGCAGATGCTCTTAATGGCGGTGCCGGAAGCTTGCGGATAAAGCCATATTTCGAAAAAGTTGCCAATGAACAGGGTGTGCAAATTTCAGATTTGTCGGAAAGCCGCGCGTCATTGCCGTCTGAAAATGCTTTGGGCGAGAAGTTTCAGGAAGTGAAAGTAGAAATGCGTTTGCTGAATATTTCGATTCCGCGGCTACTGAATTTTATTGTTGAGGCGGAAAAAGGTGGCGGTTACATCCGCGTGCAAGACCTGCAAATAAGGTCAAAGTACGGAACGAAGCTTTTTTTTGATGTGACCTTAAAAGCGCGTGGGCTTGCCACTGCAGGTTAGAGAGGTTATTTGAAATGCGAAACCCCAAAACAATTATCGCTATGATTGTTCTCTTTCTGTTTTCATTGCTTTTTTTTCTATATTTGTCCTTCCCTTACGGCGTGCTTAAAGAGGCGATTTCGTCCCAGATACAGCTAGCCACTGGAATAACTGTCCGCATGGAGTCACTGGGCCCTGCATTTCCATTTGGTTTTTCTGCAAATGGCGTTGAAATTTATAAAGGCCGCTCTCCTCGTGTTAAGGTTAAGGAGATAACCGCAAAGGTAAGCCTTTTGCAGTTATTGATGCTCCGCCTCGGTGTCGCAGTTGAGGCTGAAGACATGAAAGGCGGAGACTTGGCTGTGAGCGTAGGCTACGGCCTACTAGACCTAGTCACTGGCAACGTCGGTATGCCATCGAAGGTGTCAATGAGCGCAAAAAGCTTTGGTCTAGACTCTTTGGCCTCGTTTGCCATCCAAACAGCTGTAGATAGCGGAGTTGGCGGCGCAATTGCCGGTCCGTTACTTGCCAAGCTTGGTCTGCGCGGTAATTTAACCGGCAAAGCTGATCTGAGTTTAAATGCAAAGTCGCCATCACAATCGTCTGGTCTGGTGAAAGTGGCTTTGACAGATTCGGTTCTTGTTTTATCAGATCCATCACTCAACTTCCCAGATCAGGCCTTCAAAACGGCTCAGATTTCGGCGAATTTGGGCGGAGGAGCCCTGAATATTGATCCCAGCACCAGGTTGACTACGGCCGATCTCGACGTCGGAGTCGATGGCAAGGTCGCTCTTAGATCGTCAGTTTCCAGTAGTGATCTGAGTTTGAAGGCCTTCTTAAAGCTGCAGGGCTTGCTGGGTGAGCAATACGGGATGTTGGTCGATGGTTTAAGCAACGGGATGGCAAAAAACGGTTCCTTGAGCCTGCAAATCACCGGCACAGTTGGCTCTCCGCAGTTTAACCCCATCTGACTCAAATTCACCCGCATTTTTGACAATTCTAGAAGATCTGCCGTAAAATTAACCTAAGAGTACATCTGAAACTTAATAAGTTGGGTTGCGGATTTATGGCTACTTGGCCTGAGCGAGCTTGCACTGCACTAACGGTTTACTACGAACGGGGTGTACGCGCTCTGGATTGTGTCAGACAAGGTCTTTGGGACGAGGTCGACGTGGTCTTGAACATGCGGACAGCTGCGTTTCATAACTTTCGCGCGGCCGACCATCTTGCTCAAAAGGAGGGGTACTCTCCTGAACAGGATTCCCAACTTAAAAGTATCTGGGATCAGATTGTGATCAATGATTCCAAGTTGATGGCTGAATTAGGCGCCGCGAGAGAGAAAACTGAGAGTGAGTTGGCGAGATTGGCAAAAGTGAAGTCGACTTTGGGCAGATTCAGGTCAGGAAGTGTTCAGGAATCCGATTGGGAGAAACCAGTTTAGTTTGAGCAACGTTAACAGTAACTAGAAGAGCAAATTTTTTTGAGGAGATCGCAGCATGACTAGCAACTCGACTAAGAGACCACGGTTGGCACTTGTTTACGGCAATCTGCCCAGTGTCGAAGAGATCGATCAATTCCAATTGCTAAAAGATGCATACGAAGTTTTCATCATCACAAGCGAAAGTGTTGCGGACTACATCGCCAAGACAACCGTCTATAATGATTTGCGTTGTGTCGCCCTTCCCGACCATGATGACAATCCAACCTATTTGCCTGGATTGGAAAAGGCGCTAGCAGGTTTTGATGTTGTGATTGTCAAAGAGCGTCTCGGTCTCTACGCGTACCAAGCGGTAAAATCCAAGTGGCGCAACAATTTTAGACTTGCGGTTTGGGTGGACAATCTAACTCCGTTTCCTGGGGACGATCTTGACCAATTCAGGATTATTCGTCAGGAGTTGGCTAACGCCGCAGACGCATACATCGTGCAAAGTAACGCGGCAAGAGAAGTGCTCTTACTTGAGGGTGTCGAGGCAGCAAGAATTTCCTTCTTCGAACCATTTGCGGCAGCACGCGTAAAACGCAGCCAAAAAGGTCGTTCAAAAGCCATGCAGCTTTTGGGTCTTAAGGACGGCGACTACCTCATTGGCCATATGGGTCAAATTGAATTTGAAGAGGATCTCATGTTGTTCCTTC
>JBIJBX010000176.1:0-5477 GCA_044344995.1 Oligoflexales bacterium
ATGGCGCAAAAGCGGCAATGAATGCAAATGCCGCCTTAAAGCGCCGCCTCCGTCTCGTGTTCTGCGGAGTGGGTTCAGCAACAGAAGAGCTGAATCAGCGCGCTAATAAGCTTGGTCTAGCTGGTCGGCTTATCTTCGTGGCGCCTGGTCGAGACGCATTTGATACGATGCTGATGGCTTGTGACGCATTGTTTTATAGCAATGCACCACACCGTGATCGTATGGAAGGTGACCCGTACCGTTTGGTCGTCGCCATGGCGAACAAGGTGCCAGTTATCGCATCGCGCAATCCACTGGTTGAGGAGTATATAGGTAAGCATCGCATCGATTTCTGTCCAGGATCAGTGGAAAGCTTGGCAGCAGCAATCGAAAAATCACTCACCAATAATATTGCCAGCAAAAACCTTTCGACCTTCGAGCAGAGGTTCAATAGTGATCGTGTCACTCGCCGCATGAGTGCTGCGATCTCGGATATCGCGAAACGCGAAATCCGCCGCGATTATAACGCAATCGACCGTGCGGTTGTCGAGGTTGAGGTTTGCATTAATAATGGTGATTATCTGGACGCGGTCGACAGAATTGAAATGCTATTTGCGGCTGGATCGGTGCCACAGTATCATCAGGCAAATTTATTGCGCCTTGTTGGTGATTGCTTCACGCGATTGGGTGATACGACGAGCGCTAAAAATGCTTACACAAAATCACTCGCAATTGATCCGTTCATTGCCAAGGCGCATATCGGTTTGGGTACTGTCGCATTAACCAAAAATAGCTACGATAGCGCGGTAATTCATTTCCAAAAGTCGGTCAGTTTAGCACCGAACGATGAAATGGGTAGCTTTGGTCTGGGATTAGCTTTCCAAGGTTTGGGGGAGATGAACGAGGCGAACAAGTGGGTTGTTAACGCCTGTCGATTGAATCCAGTGAATGCTCCAGCGGTGTTCACCGTCGTCAAACTAGCTTATGACCGTAATAGCTTTGATGACGCGCGAAATGTACTTTGTCGCTACATAGCGGAAAGACCGCAGGATCTGAATATGGTGTTCTCTCTTGCTGGAGTTGAATTCAAGACAGGAAATACAACTGCGGCGGAGATGTTGCTAACTCAGATGCTTGCTATCGACCCTAAGGATTCGCGCGCGACACAGTTACTTGCCCAGATCCGAGGTGGTTCTGATGCAAAAACAGGTAATAACTCGCGTTAGAACGATTTCGTGCTGACAGAAAAAACGGGTGAGCTCGGCGAATTTGCTGGTTCACCCGTTTACCGTAGATCTAAAAACATAAAGACCAGAGTCAATCCATGCTGAAAAGAATAGTTGTAAACCAGAAAATGATCCCGGTGCCAGTTCCTTTAAAGACTTTGTCTGAGGTTTGCACGTGGGTTGACGATACGCTTGTTGCTGTTGGGCAAACTGTAACGTCCGCCATTTTAGATGGAAAGGATGTTCTAGATTATTGGGGTATGGATAAGATCTGTTCTTCTATTTCGGTTCACGATGAAATGCGTCTCGAATTGAGAGTCGAAAGTCCGGAAGACCTGGCATTTCAAACCTTAGACACCATCCATGCTCTGGCTGGTACGGTTTTGGGCGGCTTAAAAGCGTTGGCCGTTCACCTCTGGCAATCTCGTCAAAATGACATTCAACCTGAGCTGGCATCCGTAGTCGAGGATATCACCTTGATATGCGCGTTGATTGAGAGACTTAAAGAATTAGCTGGTATAGTTCAGATCGACGTTCAAGCATTATCGCAAAATTTTGAGGCGACACGATGCATTAAAGCGCGCCTGGGAGAGGTCATGGCTAATGGTAATTGGCGAGAGGCGGCGCAGATACTGCTACGAGATACCGCTGCTAGTCACGGATTAGAGACCATTCTAAAGATTATTGCCAAAGAAGCTGAGATTGCGCACGCGGCACTTTTGAAGATCAAGCATGAGAGCGCCGGTGGGCTCGTGGGGCTGTCCTCGAAGTGAAGTGAATTCTGTTTTGCGATGGGTATGTTGTCACTCATCTTCGCCTGAAAATAAGTACATCCGTGGCCTAAAAAGTCGCTGCCTCGTTTAGGGGTGACCTAACAGTCATTGGGAAAAACAAAAATTAAGTAAAATAGATCGGTCAATGCGTTATTTAGCGGTGGATCAGAAGACCCGCAATTTCATGCCCCAGATCCTTGTGCCGATAAGTTGGGGAATGCCAAGTCCATATGGGGTTTTTGCCGTGGTCAAGATTACCAGTCGAATGAGTGCCAGAAAAATAGCAGCCGCAACGATTCTCGTCAGCACATGGCCTTCGTCGTTAGAGGCGGTAACCCTACCGTCACGGATGCCTGCATTTGCAAAAAACTATGACGCCGTGGATCCCGGGCTTGCCAAATGGATGGCTGATCACATTGATGTTCTTCCTCTGTCGGAGCTTACGAGCCAACAGGTGCTAGAACGTATTTCCAGTAAAGACCAAGTTGAGCGTGCAATTGTACTTTTAGAGTTGCGCGGCGCCGTCTCGGCTTCAGGCCGGCGTCGGCAGGCGCAATCTAAAAGCGACGGAAAATTTGATAAGCAGTTAAGAAGTGATTACGAAAAAGCATTGAAAGACGTACCGCAAATTATTGCCTCAAATTTGGAAAAAAATGGGGTGTTGGCAGGTCCGCTTCTTCAGCAGCTTTTTTTGGAGTGGAAATCTATCGACAAGGAAGCGGCATTAAACAGCGGGTTCGAGTCTAAGCTTTTTGTTGAGCAGCAAAACTCAACATGTGCGGCTAAGAGTTGGGCGCTGGATGGAATCACGAAAGTTTCATTATCCAAATTAAGTGCGACCGAAATCATAAAAACCTCGAAAATTGTCGAAAACTACCAGGCACTGTCACATCGACGTAGGCATCTAGAAGCCGTCGCGCTTGCAATCCCTGAGGATAAGCGGTCTGAAGTAGCAGGTGTCATCAGAGATCTATCGCGAGAAATGCCAACAATGTTTCAACGCCATCCTTGGCTTCAGGATTCGTCTTCAAAAGATCTGCCTCAGAATTTGATTTTTGCCGAGGCCATGCGTGGCGTTAGGAAAAAACAGTGTCAGGATGCCGAGGCGTCATTCGAAAAAACACTGAAAGATTCCAAATCAAAGATCGAGGCTACTACAGCTGTCGATGTTGGCAGCGATATCGATCGTTGTTACCGGGCCGAACGTCGATCGTCACCGCAAGAGTTCTGGAAGCGGATGAGCCCCAAGATGGAAGAGCGATTTGGCAGGCTTGGTTCTCTTTGGGTTAAGGTTCGGCTTGGTTATCTGCGTTGGGCCGGTAACGATCTTGTTGAAGCTGTAAAAATATTTAATGAGCTTAATCAAGAGACCAAAGATAAAAACGACTTGCGGCCCATCGAGGCAAAATCTGTCTACTATCTAGGCAAGGTGGCGGAAGATCAAAACGATCTTGAACTCGCCAATAAATACCTAGCAGACTACGTGGCACGATTCCAAGATCTAGATGATTTCGAGTTTTCGCTTAATAGCTTGGTCGTCAATAGTGCCGCACAAAAAAAGTGGGATGGGGTCGCCGCTCCGCTTGAGCGCTATCTTGCCGGGCAGTCTCTCGTGCATATGGACAAGAGGCCGGTTAGCATCATGGCATTTAGTTTATTTTGGCTCGGTCGTGCTCGGCTTGAAACCGGGGATTTGGACATGGCTATGGAATTGTGGCGACGCCTCGCAGCCGAGTATTACAGCACATTTTACGGTGCCATGGGGCACTATCTTCTGGAGCAAAGTTCTGGCAACAGCTACGCGATAGAACCAGCTCGGACCACAGGTTTTGATTTTGCGCGGTTAGCCGCAACTATGAATGGCAAAAGTCAGGCGGCTGCAGATAGGTCTCTGAAATTCCTGCAACTTGGCTTACCCGACCAAGCGCGATGTGAGGCTGAGGAGGTTATAGGTAGGTCGCCCGAAGATTATGATGCCTCGCTCGTCAGGACACTGCTACTGCATGCGAGTGGAGCTTGGCTGGAGGCGATAAAAATTTACGACTCGATTCCCAGAAGTGTCAGAAATGCCTTACCGATTGGGTTTGAACGGGTTCTTTTTCCTCGTAAGTACGATGAAATCGTCAAGGCAAGAGCCATTAAGCTCGGCGTTGACCCAGACTTTGTTTTTGCTCTCATGCGGCAAGAGTCCGTTTTTGCAAAAGACGCGACCTCACCCGTTGGCGCGACCGGTCTCATGCAGCTTATGCCAGCTACGGCAAGACTAGAGCTCGGAAAGCTATCAAGTGATTACGTCGATGCCACGCAGCGAGCTGAACTTTCGCAGATTTTGGAGAATGAGAGCTTCTTACGCGACCCAGAGGTCAACGTTACTCTTGGTGTGCATCACCTTTGGCGTCTGATGCAGATGTATAAGTCACCAGTATTTGCTCTGACGGCTTATAACGCAAGTCCCGCGGCCACGGAAAAATGGCAAAGGACAATTGCCACGGATGATTGGTTGACTTTCATAGAGCGCATTCCCTACAAGGAAACGCGTGCTTATGTTAAGTTAATTTTGCGCAATTATTTTTATTACAAGCGGTGGTACAACTCGCCGGACGGAAAACGTCAAATCCACATTGACAGTGTCATCGACGGTGTTGTTGCCCTTGCGAAAAGCCCCGCACCCGAAGAAGTCAAATAGAAGTACCCCTGATCAACATTTTCACGGTGTGGCGCCTTTTTGGTTGTGCGGCGCGGCCATCTGACAGTCCGTTAACTGCAAGCAAAGCTGATTGATGCGGGCGAGTGTAGGGAATGCGGTCATATCGACGTTGAATCGAATAGCATTGTAAATTTGCGGTATCAAACACAAGTCGGCCATGGTCAGTTGACCGCCAAAGCAAAATGACCCAGAGTGCGGTGACACTATTTTTTCTACTTTTTCTAAACCGGCGCTGATCCAGTGCCGTGCCCAGGCGGATTGCTCAGTAGCATCACTGGAGTGCTTTCGCATCACGGATAAATTCTGAATTGGTTGGATGCCGCTAACGATTAATTGACAGACTTGGCGAACACGAAGGCGATCCGTAGCGTTTTGTGGTAACAGGGGCTTACCCGGGAAGGTGTCCTCCAGCCATTCCATGATGGCGATGGATTCTCCAAAAACCATACCGTTATACGAAATAGCGGGTACAAAACCACCTGGGTTGACTGCGAGGTAGGCGGGGCTGTTTTGTTCGTTCGCAAGCAGATTGATTGGCACATCGTTATAGGGAATTTGCTTGTGAATGAGTGCCCATCTGACCCGCCAAGAGCAGCTGGATCGCCAGTAGTGATAGAGTGTAATTTGCTTTGGGCTAGCCATAAAAAATGCCTCCTACAACTTAATCGGCAAGCTCTCGCCGAGGGTGATTTCCCTGATTGAAGATTTGGCCCGAATCGCCAAGATTTCCACGCCGGCTTTGGCAACCTTACGAAGTGCTGCACCATACTTGGGGTCAATCATGTCGGCTGG
>JBIJBX010000252.1:0-3680 GCA_044344995.1 Oligoflexales bacterium
ATCATGACAGAGCGATGGCCATCGAGGGTCATTTGTGCGAGTTCTTCCAGGTGTTTCAGGCCTCGACTCGTGACAGCATCCGGAAACATAACAGTCTTATCTTTTAATAAGGTGGTGTTTTTGACCTCGACGAAACAACGTCCGCGCTTTGGATCTTCGAGTAGGATGTCTATGCGGCTATTAGTTCCATATTTGACTTCCTGGCGGAGAGTCTCGTAGCCCGCTAGTGCAGGGATGCTGCCACTGGCGATGGCTTCGGCGATAATGTCGTTTGGCCTCTGCGTATTAACGCCAATAAGCCCCTGATCGTTCTGGCAGAACTCCCAGGTCCATTTTAGTTTCCGCTTGGGGTCATCGTTTCTAGATAGCCAGACGACTGATTCATTTTCGAAGCAAGACGTCATGCTACCCGTATTAGGACAGTGTGCGGTGATGATTTCGCCTGACTCAAGCTTTACGTCCGCTAAAAATCGTTTGTACCTTTTTAGCAGGAGTCCTTTATGCAAGGCTGTTGAAAATCGCACCGTCATCCCTCTCGATGTCTTTGATTTTTTCAAGTGAAGCCAGATGCATACCGTATTTTAGTAGTTTCGCGGTATAAACCTTATGGCGTTCCCGCAATTGCCTGATGGTCTGCTTGTAGGCCATATGGATCACTTGAGTTCTAATACGGTAACGCATGGGGCTTCCGGCCATCAATTGGGCGACTTCTTCATCTGGTTGAAACACGATAAAATCAGTGTCTGGATAGCGTTCCGTCAGGTGCGACAGAACGGAGTGAAAGCGCGTATAAACGAGTGCTTTTATGGTTTGCACCAAGGCATAGTAGCCGCCTTTTTTGTCGACTGATCCAGGAATCATAGTACCAAGTGGTTTTAGAGGGTCGATAATAAATATAAGTTTACAGTTACGCTCGACAACTAATTCAAGATTACAAGTTTTGGTTATCTGACCGTCTACAAACCAACGACCGTTCAGCTGAGCTGGTTCAAAGACTAGAGGTAGAGCGCAGGATGCGTAAATGGCCTCACTAATGGCAACGTTGTCCCAGGGGGGACGACCAAAAACCACATGCTCAAACGTATCCATGTCGGTAGAGCCGATAAACAACTCCGTATCCTGATTTTTGAACGAATCACTAGTACCCGAGGCCTCGAGGCAATGGCGGACGTATTTTCTGAGAGCTTCGCCCTTGAAAAATCCAGTCGGTATAGCCTTCAGTGTTTGGCTTATCCAGCGCGTCGGATCAATGCCAGAAAACGTAAAACTTTCACGCAGTAGACGCGTGATAATTCCTGCTCCAGCAAGATCAAAGATGGTGCTGCTTGTGAACGGCTCGATCACATCGGATTTACCATGCATGGCTTTAATGAGTTCAATGGTGGGAACATTTTTTGCTAAAAGCGCGCTGACGATGCTGCCACTGGAAACTCCTGAGTATACATTCGCGTCTCGGATCGTCCGCCCTGTGATACAGCGTTCCAACGCATACGTCACACCTAGTTGATAAAGAAAACCCTCAAGGCCACCACCACTCATGGCAATTCCCACCCTGGTGGCTTGACGTTCAGCTGAACTAAGGAGTCCATGCAGCCATCGCAAAACAGCCGCAGTATTTTTTGGAGCAACTAAAACGTCTTGAACATGAGATCGTCCCAGTTGAAAAGCTCGGTCAGTCTGGGATTTGTGGGCCTTCTTGGCCTTGGCATCGTCCAGGATCGCAACTGAGCGACTCATTGGGAACAAGAAATCTGGCCCCCAAAGCTCAGCAAAACTGGCCACGTCGCGTCGAATGGTCTCAAGGGCGTCTTCGGCGGTTTGTGCGTCGTCGCCTCGCTCATCATAAATCAATAAGTCAACGGGGTTTTGTCTCAAGTGGGGTGTGACGGCATTTATATTGGTGAGTATGTGCAGGCGAAGGGTCATGCCTTTTAGCAGCATATGCTTGATGTCCCAGCCAGGTCCGATGGCAGTCCGGTCATCCAACGCTTCGCCCCTGAGCGCGCTGATGGCTTTTCGAATGGTGTCGCTTTGGCTAGGCGATGCTACATAGACGGCGTGCTTAATCATGGGGTTTTTGTTTGCCCCGCATTTATGAGGAGCAAACGCCGTTCTTTCATGGTTTCCAGGAGTTTTTCGGCACTTGCGTAGCCGGAGATCGCAAATTTTTCCTTAAGGTTCCCGTTCGGTGGAAGAAGCGTTAGTGTAGGCAGGCCGGGCAGTTCGTAGCGGTCTTGAATGTCCGTGTTTTCGTCGGTCGGTTCGGTCAGATCAAATTTCAAGGCGATCCAATTTTCAGAAATTTCTTTCACAACACTTGGATCAACAAAAGTTGTGACATCCATTTTCTTGCATGCCTCACACCATTCAGCCCAGGCGTCTACGATGATTGGGCGTCCTGTTTCAGTCGCTTTTTTGATGGCTTCTTCCTCAGAGTGAATCCATGAAATGGATGCTCCGGATGGTTGCTCAGAGCGAGTTAGGGCCTGAATTCCGAAAAATATCCCAACGCCAAGCGCCAGAGTTGGCGCAAGAAAGAAAGCTTTTTGGTGATGGAGGGATTCCTTCACGATGATAACAATACTGAGCGCGATACCGATCCCCAGACCGATGCTCCCAATAGCTGCCCAGTAGGGTTTTAGGTGCGTAAACAAGCTATAAAGGGGAAGCCTCAGAAAGTATAAAGAGAGAGCGAACATCACAGAAGCAAAGACCAGCTTCGTTAAAATTTGAATCTGAAAGTTCACGCGAACTTTACTGATCTTCGCGGCACTTGCCCCCAAAAACACATAAGGCAATGCAAAACCAATACTGTAGATGCCGAGCAGTCCGATCGCTTCCATTGTGTTTTGGCGACCAGCTGTGTAGGTCAAGAGAGCTGCCAATATCGGCCCCGTACAGGGGGATGCCACAAGGCCTGCACCTGCGCCCATGAGAAACGCATTGAATAGACCACCCTTGGAACTGCCAATTTGGCCGCCGATTTGCTGAAGTTTCGTCAGGTCACCGAAGCCAAGCATATTCACACCGAGAAGAAACATGACGACACCAAAGGTGATGGCGACGGCTGGGTGAGCGATCAAATTACCAAAGAGAGCGCCGCTGAGGGCAGCGATCACTCCAAGGGACGTGTAGGTTGCGACGATCCCTCCAGCATAGGAAGCGGCACTCGCCAAAGGCTTGGCGGTTTGGTTGGCTAGTAGACGAATGGTGATGGGAATCATCGGTGCAACGCAAGGAGTGAGGTTCGTAAGTAGTCCGCCAACAAACGCGATGAGCAGTAAGGTTAAAAACGACATTTGCCCGGTCTTAACCTGCTGGGCAAACTGCTCTTCAACAGTGCCCGATTGCTTCGGAGTTGTGGTTTCAGGCGTTATGTCTTGTTTTGCCGCAGCGGATAACTCAGGCTGATTTGCCCAGGGAATGGCGACTTTAGTGGTGTGTGGAAATAGACAAATGACACTCGTGCAGCCTACGTAATTGACTTCCACGTCTGCTGTGTCAGCGACACCGCTTTTCTCAAGTGTTAGCTCAAATGCGCCATTTTTATAAACGTCAACCTCTCGTCTTGAGATGGGATCAAATTGGCGAGAGGACGCTGGAGGTTTCATGCTGATCAGCCGCCACCCTTCGCTGGGCACAAACTTCAGTTTATCTACATAAATGGTGAATTGTCTCTT
>JBIJBX010000113.1:0-8149 GCA_044344995.1 Oligoflexales bacterium
GTGTTGTCACTGCGCTGGATGGGGTGAGTTTTCAGATTTTGCGCGGTCGAACTTTAGGTGTTGTGGGTGAATCGGGTTGCGGTAAAAGTGTTACAAGTCTCTCTATTATGCGACTTCTGCCCCAAGGGTCTGGGCGAGTTGACGCTGGGCAGATCTTATTTGATGGTCAAGATCTGTTGCAAATTCCGGAACAGGAGATGAGATCCCTTCGCGGCAATCGTATTGCGATGATTTTTCAGGAGCCCATGACCGCCCTAAACCCAGTGTTCACTGCTGGTGATCAGATTATCGAAGTTTTCAAAACCCATCGTGCCATGGATTCAAATGCTGCCAGAAGTGCCGCGTTGAAAATGATGGAATTGGTCAGAATTCCAGACCCAGAGCGGCGACTAGACGAGTACCCGCACCAGATGTCGGGCGGAATGAAGCAGCGGGTCATGATTGCGATGGCCTTGGCTTGTCAACCGGCCCTTATTATCGCAGATGAACCTACAACAGCTCTCGATGTTACCATTCAGGCGCAGATTCTAAGGCTTATGAAGGACCTGCAATCAGAACTTGGTACGTCGATTATGTTCATAACCCATGATCTTGGTGTTATTGCTGAGGTCGCCGATGATGTGATTGTTATGTATGCCGGGCAAGTTGTGGAGTCAGCTGATGTCATCAGCCTCTTTGATAATCCTCGCCATCCCTATACGCGGGGCCTTTTGGCCTCTATTCCGGACGCTCGACAATCGCGTGAAGCCTCGCTACCAACGATCAAAGGCACGGTTCCTTCTCTCAAAGATTTGCCGCAAGGCTGCAGGTTCTTTGATCGTTGCCCCTACGGCCAACAGAAGTGTCTAGCTGAGAGCCCAAAACTTGCGATGACTGATAACAGTCATGGGGTGGCGTGCCACTTTGCAGATGACATTGATCGTGGCGTCATCAAGCCATATCCACGGCGGGGGCAAGACGGTTGAAATGACAAACGCGTTGCTTGAAGTTAAAAATCTATCAGTCAAATTTCCCATTTTAGGTGGGTTATTTCAGAGGGAAATTGGCGCCGTACATGCCGTCAGTGACGTCAGCCTCAGCGTCAACAAAGGGGAAACCTTGGGCGTGGTTGGTGAGTCAGGATGTGGCAAAACGACCTTAGGCCGTGCCATCGTTAGACTGTACGAGCCAAACGAGGGTCAAATAATATTTCGAGGTGAGGATATATCGCGCAAATCCAGGTCTGAATTGCGTCCGATCCGTCGCCACATGCAGATGATTTTCCAAGATCCCTACGCCTCGCTAAATCCGAGAATGAACATTAGGGCGATTATTGATGAGCCCATGCGCTTGGCCGGAGATGTTCCCAAAGGTGAGCGATTAGAGCGTGTTGTTGAGCTTTTAGAGTTGGTAGGCTTAAGAACAGACGCGCTAAATCGATACCCGCACGAGTTTTCCGGAGGCCAGCGCCAGCGAATTGGTATCGCCAGGGCGATTGCCCTAAAGCCTGATCTAATCGTGGCAGATGAGGCTGTGTCAGCACTGGATGTATCCATTCAGGCGCAGGTCATTAATCTGCTTGTTGATTTGCAAAAGAAATTGGGTATGGCATATTTGTTCATTGCCCATGATCTCGGCGTAGTGCGTTATCTGTGTGATCGTGTGGCTGTCATGTATCTCGGCAGGATCGTTGAGATCGGAAATGCCAAAGATATTTACTCCCGACCTTTACATCCCTACACCAAGGCTCTCCTAGGCGCTATTCCAGCGTCTCACCCTCGTTTTCGCCGGGATGTTCAACCCCTGGCCGGTGATGTGCCGAGTCCCGCCAATCCACCGCAAGGCTGCGCATTCCATCCAAGGTGCCCGGCCGCAACGGAACTTTGCAGAAGATCCGTACCCGAACTTTCCGAATTGGCTGGGGTCAAAGTCGCCTGCCACCTGGCCAAGGAAATGAATCAGGGGGAGGGCAGATGACACGTCGATTTTTGCCTAAAATCCTACCGCTCTGGTTGGCCTTGTCTCTCTCAGCGAGTCTTGGGCCTTGGTTTTCTGCCTGTAGTTGCTCAAGCCACGGTGGGTTGGATGGCAAGACAAAAATATTAAGAAAAGTCCTGAGTGCTAAAGGTAAAAGTATGGACCCTCATCAGCAGTTTGATGCTGAGAGTGCGGATGTTGTGGTTCTTATGTTTGATAGTTTATTCTCGACACACTATTTAAAAAGACCGATTGAATTCGTTCCAAATCTTGCGGAGTCAATGCCAACGTTCTCGGATGCTGGCAAAACCATGACCATAAAGCTTCGAAGAGACGTGCGTTTCCAAGATGGCGATTGTTTTCCGGATGGTGCCGGCCGAGCATTTAATGCATCTGATGTGGTTTATTCGTTCACCAGATTTTCTGATCCATTTATTAACGCCAACAGCTACAGTTTGATCGAAGGCTTGGTGGTCGGCCTTGACGCAGCGCGTAAAGCTATGGAAGCGCGCGGTGAGGAAAAGTACCGTTACGACGAATTCCCGGTTGAAGGGCTAAAAGCCCTTGATTCGCACACGGTGCAAATAAAACTGACGCGGGCGACGATGGTTCCCATGCAGGTCATGGCAAAGACAATCATGTCGATTGTGCCGCGCGAGTGTGTGGAAAAATATGGGCAAGATTTTCAATTTCACCCGCTTGGCACGGGTGCCTTCAAGCTGAAGTACACCAACCGTCTGGGTGATGTTTGGCTTGTGAAAAATCCTAATTATCACCTGACTTATCCAACCGAGGGTGAGCCAGGAGATCTAGAGAAAGGCCTTCTTGCCGATGCTGGTAAGCGGTTGCCGCTTGTTGATGAGGTCTATGCGCCAGTTATTCAAGAGTCACAACCGGCCGTATTGAAGTTTTTGAGAGGTTATTTTGATTGGATTGGTCTTGATGCTGACGCGTTTCAGCGGTTAGCAAAAAAGACGGCTGATGGGGACTTTCACGTTCTTGATGATTATAAAGAGGACGTCTCTTTGTATGCCGCAAGGGATAGTACGTCCTATTGGTTGGTATTTAATCTAAAAAATCCCGTATTGGGAAAAAGTCTGAAATTGCGTCAGGCGATCGCGATGACCATCAATCGACAGGGATTTATTGATGACATCATCAATGGTCGCGGTGTTGTGCTTAATACCGTGGTTCCTTTGACGTTAAGTTCAAATCACCGGGATCTTAATGTGGAATGGTATGAGCGTGATGTCGCGGAAGCAAAAAAACTTATGCAAGAGGCTGGTTTTGGAGGCGGCAAGGGTTTGCCAGAATTTCGCTATTTGAGTACAGCCGGCAGTATGCCGCAGCGGATGTTCGAATACCACAGACGAACACTGGCCGAGATTGGTGTGAAGCTCAGGATGGAGTCTGTTTCGTATTCGTCTTACTTGCAGAAAATGGAGTCGGGCGACTTCGATATGATTACGACCGGTTGGGGCGCAGATTATCCTGATCCCGAAAATTTCACATCACTTCTGACAACCTATGCGCGAACCCAGGGGCAAAATTACGGCAGTTGGTCAAACGAGCGTTATGATCAGCTTTCAGATAAAACCAAGGTGACTCCCCCAGGACCGGCGCGCGATGAACTATTTCGAGAGATGGCGTTGCTGGTCAAAGCAGAGATGCCCATTGTGCCGCTTTACAGTGTCATTCGAGTGGGGCTTTATCCGAAAAACTGGGTGCGGAATTTTAAGCGTGATCTTGAAAGCGGTCGAGATGCCCTTCATATTGACATCGATGTGAAGCGTCAGAAGGAGGGTTTCTCCCTATGATCCAGTATATTATTCGGCGCCTGCTGCAGATGATCCCGATTTTAGTTGGCGTTACGCTTTTGATCTTCTTTTTGTTTACTTTTTTTGGTGAGGATCCAGCGCGAGTCGCTTTGGGTTCACATGCTACGCCGGCCAAAATAGCCGCGCTCAGGGCAAAGTGGGGGCTCGATAGGCCGCTTATTCAGCAGTATCTCCAGTTTTGGCAAGAGATTTTGACGGCTGATTTTGGGCGAAGTTTTGTCAGTGGCGAGCGGTTGTCCACCGTATTCAAGCAGGGCGCCCTTGTCAGCCTATCGGTCACTTTACCACCGTTCATTCTGGGGACAATTTTGAACATTGCGGTCGCGATGCTGGTGTCATGGTATCGCGGTGGGATTTTTGAACGTTTCATGTCAGTTATATTCACTGCCTGCATGAGCGTGTCCTATTTGGTCTATGTGATTATTTTGCAATATTTTCTTGCCTACAAACTCGACATATTTGAAATCAATGGTTTTATCCCAGGCGTGAAGGGAATCGCGTTTTTGTTTTTACCATGGGTGATAACCATGATCGTGCAGTTCGGTCCCGATGTGAGGCTTTACCGCAGTATTTTGCTTGAAGAAACGAAGGCTGACTATGTGCGGACTGCCAGAGCTAAAGGCCTCAGCGAAACCAAAGTTATGTTCAAGCATGTACTGAAGAACGCGATGATTCCAGTCATCACCTATACGGTGGTGGAAGTGCCGTTTTTGGTCATGGGTTCATTTGTTTTGGAGAAGTATTTCTCCATACCGGGGCTTGGGGATTTACTTGTGTCATCCGTTAACACCGGGGATTTCCCTGTGATTAAAGGTGTGACAATTATGATCGCGGTGGCGTACTCGGTTTTTAATTTGGTCACGGATATCTTGTATGCGGCTGTCGATCCCCGCGTTAAATTGTCGTGAGGTCTGGCATGGCTTTGGATTCCATCAAAAAACTTCCCAAAGGTGATACGCTTGGGCGACGTGCCTGGCGACGTCTCAGCGGCAGTCGCTTGAATTTAGTTTGTTTTGTAATTATCGCGTCATATTTGCTCCTGGCAGTTTTGGGTTATTTGGGTTTGATTCCCGATTTTCAACAACAGGTGGCTCCAAAGTTTACGCCCCCAGAGTGGGGTAAGCCTGCCCTCTGGCTAGGAACGGACGTTTTTGGCCGCAGTATTTTGTTTAAATTGTTTGCTGGTGCCAAAACGGCCATGACACTGGGTTTGCTTGTTGCCTGCATAAGCTTACCGACCGGTCTTTTTATGGGTTCGGTAGCTGGATATTTTGGCGGCAAAATTGATGGTCTCGTGCAGTGGATTTATTCGGTGATCGTGTCGGTGCCCTATATTTTGCTGATTATCGCCATTTCCTACATTCTTGGTAAAGGTATGCTGGCGATCTGTGTCGCCATGGGCGTTGTGGGCTGGGTCGGATTGTGTCGGATGACCCGGGCTGAATTTATGAAATTGCGTGAGCGTGAGTTTGTGCTGGCAAGCCGACTTTTGGGAGCTAGTGACGCAAGATTAATCTTTCGCCATATTCTCCCAAACGTGATGCATATCGCGATCGTGGCGGCGTCCATGGAGATCATGGGCGCAATCAAAGCCGAAGTTATTTTGACTTACCTGGGCGTTGGAGTTCAAGATGGGGCCAGTTGGGGTCAGATGATCTCGGATGCGCCTGGTGAATTGATGATTGGCGTGTGGTGGCCGACTGTGGGCGTGAGTGTGACTCTATTTCTGATTGTATTCGCTTTGAATAGGGTTGGGGACGCTCTCCGTGACGCGTTGGATCCTCGTTTGGTTTGAGTCTTCTTTAGGGTTCTTCCGACCAATTTTCAAGAATACGCTTGTACTCGGCCAGCCACATGGCGCCACCTTCGCCGTCAATCACACGATGATCAAAGGTTAAAGAGGCCATCATCATGGGACGAATGACGATTTGATCGTTTTCGACAACGACTGGACGTTTCACGATGGCGCCAATTCCTAGCATCGCGACTTGTGGCTGATTGATAATGGGATTGGAGGTGATTGAGCCCCAACCACCAGGGTTTGTCACAGAGAATGTTCCACCAACCACTTCGTCAGGTAGAAGTTTTTTTGCCCTAGCTCTTGTGGCGAGGTCGCTCAGGCTTTTGGCGATTTCACGCAAAGTTTTATTCTGGGATTGCTTAATCACAGGCACAATTAGACCGCCACCGCCCTCAGAGCCAAGGGCCACTGCACAGCCAATATTGATATTGTCTTTCCATAAAACTTCGTCGCCGTCGACCGAGACGTTCACGATGGGAAACTTCTTGATCGCATGGACAGCAGCTGCGATGAGGAATGGTGTGAATGTAAGATTAAACCCTTCGCGCTGCGCAAAAGCGGCTTTGTGTTTGTCTCGTATACTGACGACCTTGTTTAAATCGATTTCAAACACGGTGGTCACATGTGGTGAAACTCTGACACTTTCGACCATATGCTCGGCAATGAGGCGGCGCATTTTGTTCATCTTCTCGCGGCGAACTGGTACACCCTCAAGTAGCTCTAGGCCATTAGCATGAGTGGTGCCAACGCGCGCGAGTACTGGTTTTTCAACGTAGGCGTCGTTTTGTGACAAGGGGGCAGGGTTTTGCTGCCAAGCTTCGAGATCAAACTTGGTAATTCGGCCACTAAGCCCGGTTCCAGGAACTCGGCGAAGATCGATGCCCAGATCTCTCGCCATCTTTCTAACCAATGGAGACGATCGCTTCACTGTTGATTCATCACTGATGTATCCGGAGGAGGTTCGTCCTACGGACGTCGCGTTTACAGAGCTCTGCATCGCCGGCTTGGCCTGTGCTTGGGCGCCTGAACGTGCGGTTTGGGTCACTGCCGGCGTGTTCTCTGGGACGCTCGCGCCCTTTGGTCCAATCCAACCGATAGTTTGATTTACTTCGACGGTTGTGCCTTCAATCGCATTGGTCTTGAGTAACGTGCCAGATGCAGGTGCTGGGATCTCGGTGTCGACTTTATCTGTCGATACTTCAAGTAGCGGCTCGTCTTTTTGAACTGAGTCCCCAGGTTTTTTTAGCCACTTTACTAGCGTTGCTTCCGCCACTCCTTCTCCCATGGAGGGAAGGAGTACTTCTGTGACAGTGTTATCGGCCGTTGTTGTCATTCGTTATAAATTCCCTGTTTACATATGAACAGCCGCACCCAACGCAGCGTGAGCAGCTTCCATAATGGTCTCACTAAGGGTGGGGTGAGGGTGAATCGTGTGGGCGATCTCATCGACGGTCGTTTCTAGGACTTTGCCGAGGGAGAACTCAGCAATCATTTCTGTCGCTCGAGCATGAACAATATGAACTCCTAAAATCTCGCGGTACTTTGGCTCAAAAAGAATTTTCACGAAGCCCTCAGTAGCGTCTTCAATTTTTGCTTTAGCCATGGGCGCAAACGGGAATTTTCCGGTCTTATACTCAATGCCTTTTTCTTTGAGAGTCTTCTCGGTCATGCCGATGGAGGCGATTTCAGGGTATGTATAGATGGCGCTTGGGTTTGATTCGTAGTGTACTTTGTGTGGTTTTTTGCCAGCGACCACTTCCGCGCAATGGAAGGCTTCCGCGCTCGCGGTGTGCGCCAACATCGGAGTTGGGATGACATCGCCGATAGCATAGATACCTTCGACATTGGTCTTGTAAGTAGATAGATCAACTTTGATAAAGCCGCGTTCGGTAGGAATGCCAACGGTGTTTAAACCGATATCGTCGGTAACGGGTTCGCGACCGATCGAAACCAAGACCTTTTCAAACGTACGCGTTTGATCGGCGGTCGTGACGTTTACGCCAGATTTCCCCTTGTCTTCGATGGAAGAGATCTTCGCGCCTGTTTCGAAATTCACGCCTTGTTTTTTGACGCAGCGAACGAGTTCTTTGACGGTTTCTTCGTCCTCAAATGGTAGGACCTGTGGAGCTGCCTCAAGCACAGTGACCTGAGTTCCAAAACGTGCGAATAGGCTGGCAAATTCAATCCCTACAACACCACCGCCAACGATAGCCATAGATTTTGGGACTTCAGTGATGAAGAGCACGTCGTCTGAACTCATGATGCCTTTGCCGTTTGTTTTGGCAAATGGCAATTGGCGGATGCGACTACCTGTGGCGATCATTATATTGCGGGTTTCAAGGGTTGTGATTTTCTGGTCAGCCATTGTAACTGTGACTTTACCCTTGCCAGCGATACGACCGTGTCCCTCAAAGGTTTCGATCTTATTTTTTTTCATCAAAAATCGTAGGCCTTTACGCTGGTCGTCGACGATCTTGTCCTTGCGACCCATGATTTTCGACCATGAATATTTGGGGCTGCCCGCTTCAAATCCCAGATCTGGGAGGTGCTGCAG
>JBIJBX010000010.1:0-25836 GCA_044344995.1 Oligoflexales bacterium
GACGGTTGGCGTTGCAATGCGCTCTTTAATTTCTTTTATTTTCGTCAGTGCCCTGGCGGCTATTTCTGCCGCTGAGCTGTCTTCTTTCAATCCAGCTTTGCGAAGGCTCTCCAAAGCCAGCCCCGGGTTCTGGGCCATCTGCTCGTAGTGGGCGAGTTTTATATTTCTGAGCATCTCGATTTCACTTAAGGTCTCAGCATCTAACACGACATCAACAACAATTTTCGCAGCAGTCATCATAGGTTCAGCTTTGCACTCCAAGAAAGGTTAGACACCATGGGGGCGGTACAAGACCGTTGATTCGGCCTCGTGGCAGTTTCAAATGCAAGCCCCAGGCCAAAACATAACATATTATAATTATTGATAAATTAGTATTTTTGCGGTTATTACTTGCGCTAGGACATTAGGCAAATTGTTGGTAAACGTAACAGACAATGATTTTGACCTAGGTGGAAACTCGGAAAAAGTGGAGCGATATGCCACTGATTTTAATGGAATTTTTTATATTCTAGACTTGGCTTTAAAAAAGCATGGTTTTGATTGTTGCTTAATAAAATATTAACAAATAATGGTTAGGATTAAACAGATTGTCTACTTGTGAGCGACCTGCATTTTGAGTTATTTAACCTTCAACTGTATGAGGTTTGACCTATGAGTTATGCAGCGCGGGCGGTGGAAGGCGTAAGGCAAGGCCTTGGGTGGTTAAATCCTGCTCAAAAAGACTTTACTGGCCGGGTGCCAGTTGAGTTTACGCGCGGCTATTTCACCGTTAAGACGGTGCAATCAAAGCGTGAACTTTGGCAAGTCATGACACTACGTTACGAAGTTTTTCATCGCGAATATAAGCACAAGAAAATACCCTTTGGTTTGGACCGAGATCGCTTTGATGCCGAGGCAGATCACCTGGCCATTATTGATAATAGAATTAACCGTATCGTGGGCACCTATCGCCTTATTTCAGGCGTTCAAACCACTAACTTTTACTCAAAGACTGAGTTTGACATCACGGATCTTCTCGCGCGAGAAGGTGGTAAGGTCGAATTGAGCCGAGCCTGTATTCACAAAGATTACCGCAATGGCGCCGTGATTACCTTGCTATGGCGCGGAATTATTGAATATTTAAATCAAAGTGGTGCTAGGTGGCTTTTCGGTATGGCCAGCGTTAAGACGGTTAATCCGGATGAGTTGGCGGCCGTTTACAAGACCCTTGAAGCCGAAGGCGCTGTCGATGCGTCGGTTCGGATCAAGGCGCTCGAGGGCTACAGGATCAATAATTTTGAGCACAGCCTTGCGGCGGCTGCAGTAACTGAGCAATCAAAGGCCATGGTGCCGGCCCTTTTGAGATCCTACTTGCGCGCTGGGGCAGTAGTCGTTGGTGATCCGGCGATCGATATGGATTTTAATTGCGGAGATCTATTCGTGGTTTTGGATGTTTCAAAGATGTCTTCGACTTACAATCGTAAGTATCAGGTAAACTAGGTCAAATTATGGCGCTTTTTGGCGAACCCCAAACCCCGTTAAGCCTTTGAGCTGAGCGGGGTTTGGAGTTTTTCAGCTGGGGGATTAAAATAAATGACAGCCCACCGATTGCCCCAAAGTGTGCATGCAATTGGGTGCGCAGACTGGGATTTAACCCCAGATCAACTTCTGGCAAGGAGCTTTCCATGACGATCGGCGTCTCACGGTCCATGCTTTTGCATCTTCCTGAGCTCGTAGAGATCCAGCGCCTTGCGGCTCATGGTGGCAAGAACTTGATGCGTGTCACCGAGCTCGCGACGGTGAATCACGAGAACATGTCCTTACCCATTTTGGCCTTTGATTTTGGCTCCATGCGTCCAGATGCGCCGGTTTTTTTCCTGACCGGCGGCGTTCATGGGCTTGAGCGAATTGGCACGCGTGTCATTATTTCGTACCTAAAAACCTTAACTCACATGGCCCAGTGGGACCCTACCACCCGCCATTTGCTGGAAAGGGTAAGGCTTTCAGTCGTTCCTATTGTGAACCCGGTGGGTATGTACCTGGGCCGACGGTCTAATGGTAACTGTGTGGACTTAATGCGAAATGCGCCAGTTGAGGCAGACGAGGAAAAGCCATTTTTTCTTGCGGCCGGTCACCGAATATCCAAGCTTTTGCCATGGTATCGAGGCGCCTTGGGTGCAGGGCTTGAGGTTGAAACTAATGCAATTATTAATTTTTTCGAAAATCAATTCGCCGCCGCGCCGACGGTTGTGGCCCTTGATGTCCATAGTGGCTTTGGCTCAGTCGACCGACTCTGGTTTCCCTATGCGCGCACTAAAAAACCGTTTCCCAATCTGCGCGAAGTTTTTAAGCTGACCCACTTGTTGGATTCAGTTTATCCACATCACATCTACAGGGTGGAACCGCAGGCGGCAAGCTATACAACTCACGGAGATCTTTGGGATTACCTTTATGATCGACGTCGTTTAAAGAACGCCGGTCTCTTTATTCCTTTGACCCTTGAGCTGGGGTCCTGGTTGTGGATTAAAAAGAATCCACGTCAATTATTTTCAGCCCTTGGGATCTTTAACCCCTTGTTGCCCCATAGGACCTCGCGGATTCTGAGACGGCATGTAAACTTGCTCGATTTTCTTTTAAGAGCCTCAGCCTCGCCCGAGGCTTGGGTCAGGGGCTATGGCTACCTGCAGAATCCTGACGAAGTGGATCGCATGGCCTTGGCCCGATGGTATAGCGAGAGAGCGGCTTAGGGGCTCATCTCAAATTTTTTTAAATTAGCCGAGAATAAGCTCTAAAAATCCTTGACACCTTGGGTCGTCAAACGATACATACGGCACTCTCTTTTTCAGGCAAGCCTGCTTAGCCAAGCCTCTGCCATTCTCTGCGTAGATAGCGCATGCCCGTCTTAGCGCGGCCCCCCCTGAAAAAAAGACTTCGATAAAAGTTGTGCCGTTAGGTGTTTGAATTAACTATTTCAGGGTCTTAAACAATGGAAAATCAAAACATCCGAATTCGTTTACGTGGCTACGATCATAAGTTGATCGACAATGCTGCGGCAGACATCGTAGAGCGCGCCAAGCGCACTGGTGCCCGCGTTGCCGGCCCAATTCCGCTGCCGACCGCGATCAGCCGTTACACGGTTCTTCGTTCGCCACACGTGGACAAGAAAAGCCGTGAGCAATTTGAAGTTCGCACTCACAAGCGTATGCTCGACATTCTCGAAGCAAAGCAGCAGACAATTGACGCGCTCATGAAGCTTGATTTGGCTTCTGGCGTTGATGTTGACATCAAGCTGATTGCTAAAAAATAACTCGGAGAATTTTGGTAAACGTTTGTTCTTGTTAACCCAGTAGAAGGCAGGTCTGAGAAATGACTACTCCAAAAGGATTGGTAGCTAAAAAGATCGGAATGACGCGAATGGTCGATAAAAACGGCCAAATGGTCGCCGTCACTCTGCTACAAGTTGAGAATCAAAAAGTAACGAAAGTCCTCACAAAAGAACGTGATGGTTACGATGCTTATCAGGTCGGTTTTTATGAGACCAAAGAGAAAAGCTTGACGAAGCCGGACGTGGCGCGTCTGCGTAAAGTCAACGTAAAAGAAAGCTTCACAAGCTTCAAAGAGTTTAGAACAGAGGCACCTGTGGCCGTTGAGCTTGGCGCTCAACTGACAACCGAGCTATTGAATGGCGTAACTGCTGTTGATGTGACCGGTATCACTAAAGGTCGTGGTTTCGCCGGATCCGTTAAGCGTTGGAACACTGCCGTTGGTCGTTGGTCACATGGATCTCGTTTCCACCGTAGCCCGGGATCTTTAGGTACACGTACTACTCCAGGACGTGTTTTCACAGGTAAGCCAGTCCCTGGTCATTACGGTGTTGAGCAAGTCACCATCCAGAACTTGAGTGTGGTTGACGTTGATAAAGAAAACAGTTTGATCGCTTTAAGTGGCGCCGTGCCGGGTCACCGAAACGGTTACCTTTTCATCAAACCATCGATCAAAGCTTGATCGGCGACTGAGAAAGAAGGCAACAGATGGGAACTCAAATGGAAATTCAAGTAAAAGACATTCAAGGTAAAGCCGTAAAAAAAGTCGCCCTATCCGGCGACATCTTCGGCGTTGAAATGAACGAGCACTTGCTACATCTCGTCGTCAAGGCTTACCAAGCTAATCGTCGTCAGGGTACACATGCGACGAAAACCAAAGCGATGGTGTCAGGCGGCGGAAAAAAACCATTCAAACAGAAAGGCACAGGTGAAGCCCGCCAAGGTTCTACCCGTTCGCCGCTTAATCCAGGTGGTGGCGTTTCTCACGGTCCACAGCCACGTGATTACAACGAGAAAGTTAACGCAAGCGCTAAACAGGTTGCATTGGCAGTTGCGCTGAGCGACAAGGTGCGCCACAGCCGCCTTATCGTTGTCGATGACTTTAAAGTATCTGGCAAGCCAAGTACAAAGCATGTTGTGAAAGCTCTTAAAGCCCTGAAAGCGGAGAAAGCTCTTGTGCTCGATGAGCGCAAAGATGATTTGTTGTTCAGGTCAACTCGCAATATTCATGGCGCCGCTTGTGTGGCTCCATCTGAAGTTAATGCAGAGCATGTATTACGATATGAAAATTTCGTGATTAGCGAGACTGGACTCAACGCGCTCCAGCAACGCTTTCAAGGGGGCAAGTGATGAATCCGTTTCAGGTCCTGTCCAAACCAGTATTGTCTGAAAAAAGCACATCCGTGCGTGATGGGCTAAACCAGTACACCTTCAAAATTGATCTTCGTGCGACTAAAAATGACGTTCGCGCGGCGATTGAGTCGGTTTACGGTGTGAAAGTTGTCAAGGTTCAAACGTTGATTACTCGCGGCAAGGTTGTGCGCCGCGGCAACAATGTGTCAATGACAAGCAAAACAAAAAAGGCAGTTATCACTCTGACCGAGGGTGCCAAGTTGCCTTTGTTTGAAGAGCAATAACCATAAGCAAGCTGATAAGGAACATCAGAAATGGCTATTAAGCAGTACAAACCAACAACTCCAGGTCGTCGCGGCGCCTCTGTTGTCGATTTCTCGAAACTCGATAAAGTGAAACCGCTAGCCAAAGCCGTCGAGCGAATGGTTGAGCATTCTGGACGTAACAATACTGGTCGTATTACTGTGCGTCACCAGGGCGGTGGTGCCAGAAGGCATTACCGGATTATCGACTGGCGTCGCGATAAGTTAGACATTGTCGGTAAGGTTGAGTACGTTGAGTATGATCCAAACCGTAGCGCGTTCATCGCGAGGATTTTGTATGTGGACGGCGATCGTCGCTACATCCTTTGTCCAGATGGATTATCTAAGGGTGATCAGGTTGTAAGTTCGAAAACGGCCGACGTCAAAGTTGGAAACGCGATGCCTTTGAGCAATGTCCCAGTCGGAACATTCGTTCACAATATTGAAATGCGTCCTGGCAAGGGCGGTCAAATGGCAAGGTCGGCTGGCGTGTTTGCGCAGCTGATGGGTCGGGTTGACGGTTTTGCTCAGCTGCGTATGCCAAGCGGTGAAATGCGCCGAGTTCCTGAAAATTGCTTTGCGTCTATTGGCCAAGTTGGCAATACAGATCACTTCAATGAGACGATCGGTAAAGCAGGTCGTAGCAGGTGGCTTGGTATTCGTCCGACGGTTCGTGGCTGTACAATGAACCCAGTTGACCATCCACACGGTGGTGGTGAAGGTCGCGGTAAAGGTGGGAAGCACCCTGTATCTCCATGGGCGCAACCAACAAAAGGTTACAAAACTCGTAAAAACAAGCGTACCGCGAAAAATATCATTCGCGATCGTCGCGTGAAGTAATAGGAGGGCGCATACGTGGCTCGTTCATTAAAAAAAGGTCCATTTGCTGACGGTTATTTGTTCAAAAAGGCTGAGCAAGCCAAAAAGGACAAAAAACCTGTAAAGACCTGGAGTCGTCGCTCCACGATCTTGCCGGAATTCGTTGGCGTGACATTTGCTGTCCACAATGGAAACAAGTTCATAACAGTTCCAGTTACTGAACATATGGTTGGTCACAAGTTTGGTGAGTTTGCTCCTACCAGAACCTTTCACGGTCATGGTGAGGACAAAAAGGCTCCTAAAACTGTTTAATTGAGAAAAGGCAGAACTCATGTACCAGGCAATACTTAAAAATGTACGAATTTCACCTCGCAAATTGCGGCTTGTAGCCGACCTTGTGCGTGGCAAACAAGTTCAGTTAGCGATGGACACATTGCAGCTCACCAACAAGAAGGGAGCGCGCATTTTGTCGAAAGTTCTGAAGTCAGCGATCAGCAATGCTTCAGACAGAGCGACAGTTGATGTAGATCGTCTGCAGATCGCGGAAGTGACTGTAGATATGGGGCCGGCCCTCCGGCGCTTCATTCCTCGCGCGCAAGGTCGTGCGACTCCGATCAAGAAGCGGATGTCGCATGTGACGCTGCGTGTCAAGGAAGTCTGATTAAACTAAGAAAGGAAGAGGTCAGAAAGCGTGGGACAAAAAGTAAATCCAGTTGGTTTTAGGTTGGGCATCACTCGTACGTGGTCTTCCCGTTGGTTTGCAGAGAATAACTACAAAGATCTGCTCCAAGAGGACATCAAGATCCGTAAGTTCATCAATAAAAAATTCGAGGCTGCAGGTGTGGCGCACGTTGAAATCGAGCGCGCTGCCCGCAACCTGAAAATAAAAATTCACAGCAGCCGTCCCGGTATCATCATCGGTAAAAAGGGTGCTGGCGCTGAGGACCTCAAGAAAGAGATCGTTACGAAGTGCGGTCTAAAATCTGGTGAACCAGTCCTTGACGTATTCGAGGTTAAAAAGCCTGACCTTGACGCAAAACTCGTGGCTGAAAACATTCGTCAGCAACTCGAAAAGCGCGTCTCGTTCCGTCGTGCAATGAAAAAAGCGATGAGCCAGACCATCAAAGCCGGAGCAAAAGGCGTCAAAGTGAGCCTATCTGGTCGACTTGGTGGGGCTGATATGTCCAGAACTGAGAGATATATGGAAGGGCGCGTGCCTCTTCATACGATGCGTGCTGATATCGACTACGCGACCGCTGAAGCATACACAACCTACGGCCTAACTGGCGTGAAGGTTTGGATCTTCAAAGGCGACATTCTTACTAACTGATCTATTTCACTGAGTTGAGAGGAAAGCACAGATGCTAGCCCCTAAAAGACTAAAATATCGTAAGGCCCACAAGGGACGCATTAAGGGTAAAGCCAAAGGCGGCACCGAGTTGACCAAAGGTGATTATGGCCTGATGGCGCTTGAATCCGGTAAAGTTACGGCTCGCCAGATTGAGGCTGCTCGTATCGCGATGACCCGTCACATTAAACGCGGTGGCGAAGTTCTTATCAAAATATTTCCAGATAAGCCTATCACCAAGAAACCCGCCGAAACACGGATGGGCTCTGGTAAGGGCGGCGTTGAGTACTATATCGCCGTGATCAAACCAGGGAAAATTCTCTATGAAATGGCAGGGGTAGACAAAGCAGTAGCATCTGAGGCCCTCGGCCTTGCTGCCGCCAAGCTAAACCTAAAGACAAAACTCATCACTAGACACGACGATCCGTGGGGTTAAGTTATGGATATGAATAAACTAAAAGTCAAAGAAGTCCGCGCCATGGACGCCAAAAAGCTGATGGATTCTGCAAAAAGTATCCGCAAAGAGCTTGTAGGTCTTCGCATGGACGTGTATAACGCCGGTCCGCAGGCAAAATCCAAGGCCCGTAATTTGCGAAAAACGCTCGCCCGCGTGCTCACGGTTTGTGGCGAAAAGACAAGCAAATCAGAGAAATAAATCAGAAGAGTAAGAGGCAAGAATGAGCCAGGCAACCGAAGCAAAAAAGACAATCAAGGAAATCCGCTGCGTTGTGACAAGCGACAAGATGACGAAGACTCGTGTTGGAGTTGTTGAGCGTCTTGTTAAACATGCAGCATTTGGAAAGTACGTTAGACGTCGCACGAAACTGATGTTTCACGATGACACAAACCAAACCCGCGTTGGTGATGAAGTGATCGTGCGTCCAGCTCGTCCGATGAGCGCGAGAAAAAAATTCACCTTAGTGCGAGTTGTACAAAAGGCGTAATTTGGGGTTTTTAGGTTCGATTGGGCGCTTGTATTGAGCAAGCGCGAAACTTACAGGAGCGAACGAAATGATCCAGATGGAAACAGTCCTCGCAGCAGGGGACAACTCAGGAGCGAAAAGGCTGAAATGCTTTAAAGTTCTTGGTGGTAGCAAAAAGAAGTATGCTACCGTTGGTGACATCATTGTGGTCTCAGTGAAAGAGGCCGTTGCCAACAGCAAGGTAGCGAAGGGATCCGTCCACAAAGCCGTCGTGGTTCGCACGACCAAAGAGATCAAACGCAAGGATGGTTCCACCATTCGTTTTGATCAAAATGCGGCAGTTCTCATCAAAGGTAAAGATAACGAGCCAGTCGGCACCCGGATTTTCGGGCCGGTAGCGCGTGAAGTTCGGGTTGCGGGTTTTGGACGCATTGCGTCTCTCGCACCTGAAGTATTGTAACTTTTACACGAATGATTGTTCGAAAGTGAGAACAACGATGGATATGCCAAGATTACAAAAACAGTTTGAAAAAGAAATTCGGTCGGCTCTTGTGAAAGAGCTTGGTCTAAAAAACGTGATGCAAGTTCCGCGCTTGAAAAAGATCGTGGTAAACATTGGTCAAGGTGAAGCAACCCAGAACATCAAAACTCTGGAAGCTGCCGCGGTTGAATTGGCTGCGATCACAGGCCAAAAGCCAATTTTGACCCGCGCTAAGAAAAGCATCGCGACGTTTAAATTGCGCGAAGGCGCACCGATCGGCTGCTCCGTGACGCTAAGGCGCGCGAAAATGTACGAATTCCTTGACCGCTTCATTAACGTATCGGTTCCGCGCGTTCGTGACTTCAAGGGTTTCACGCCAAAGGCTTTCGACGGCCGTGGCAACTACACGGTTGGTATCAAAGAGCAGATCATTTTCCCGGAAATTGACTATGACAAAGTAGACAAGATCCGTGGAATGGGAATCACGATTGTCACCAGTGCCGATAGTGATACTCACGCAAAAGCTCTTCTTGATAAGTTTAACTTCCCGTTCCGTAAGTAACCAGGACAGCAGAGGATAGGAGTCCCCGATGGCAACAAAAGCCATGATTGAAAAAGCAAACAAGAAACCAAAGTTTTCCACACGTGGTTACACTCGTTGTACGAACTGTGGACGCCCCAAGGCTGTTTACCGCAAATTCGGCGTTTGCCGTATCTGCTTCCGTTCCATGGCCTTAAAAGGATTGCTCCCGGGCGTGAAAAAGGCTTCTTGGTAATTAACGACTGAAAGATTTTTGGAGATATTTATTATGCGCGTAAATGACCCAATCGCAGATCTTCTGACCCGGATCCGCAATGCACAGCAAGCCAAGCACGAAGTGGTTTCAGTGCCGGCATCGATGGTCAAGATTGCTGTGACTCACATCCTTAAGGATGAGGGTTTCATCAAAAACTACAAATGTATCCGTGACCGCAAGCAGGGCGTCATCAAGATCGCTTTGAAATACAGTGACGAAGGCATGGGCGCGATCCGCAACCTGTCTCGCGTAAGTACGCCAAGTCATCGCGTTTATGTTGGCGTGGATAAGATTCCATATGTGAAAAACGGTTTAGGTGTTGCAATTCTTTCGACTCCGAAGGGTGTTATGGCTGACCGCGAAGCGCGCCAGCTTAACGTCGGTGGCGAACATATCTGTTCCGTTTACTGATTGGCAGAGGAGCTAAGAACATGTCTCGTATCGGTAAAAAGCCAGTTGAAATTGTTAAAGGTGTGGACGTCTCTGTGACCGGCCAGACTGTAAAGGTCAAAGGTCCAAAAGGACAAGTTGAACGTAAAATCCATGACTCGATGAATGCAGTTGTCGAGGGTGGGGCGATCAAAGTTGTTCCGAAGACCGAAGGTACTGAGTCCGCCCGTTTCCACGGTCTGACCAGAACGCTTATCTCGAATATGGTTGTCGGTGTTACTCAAGGGTTCACAAAGACATTAACTCTTGTTGGCGTTGGTTACAAAGCTGCGCAAAGTGGGAAGAACATCACTTTGAACGTTGGCTACAGCCACCCAGTGGAAGTGAAAGCGCCTGCTGGTGTCGAATTGAAAATTGACAAAGCCGTCAACATTGTCGTCAGCGGTCCTGAAAAAGAGGTTGTTGGTCAGTTGGCAGCGTCAATCAGAGGTATTCGTCCTCCTGAGCCGTATCATGGCAAGGGCATCCGCTATATGGACGAAGTGATCGTAACTAAAGTTGGTAAAGCAGCAGGTAAGAAGTAATACCTACTATCGTCTTGCTGTATAAGTGAGGAAACCATGGCAAATAAAGTCACCAAAAAAAATGAGTTGCGCTTCCGTCGTAAGCTGCGCATCCGTAAAAAAGTTTCGGGTACCGGCGAACGTCCTCGTTTGTCAGTGTTCCGTTCGGCTCGCCACATCTCGGCCCAAGTTATCGATGATGTAACTGGCAAGACCCTCGTAGCGGTTCATTCCTACGATGTCGGTAGCCGCGCCAATAAAGAGGTTTGCGCCAAAGTTGGTAAAGATTTGGCAACAAAATGCAAAGAGGCGAAAATTTCGGCCGTTGTATTTGATAAAAATGGTTACCGTTACCATGGACGGATCGCGGCCCTTGCGAGTGGCGCGCGTGAAGCCGGACTTAACTTCTAAAATACCAACTGCAAAGAAAGATCGAGGAGAGTCTCGTGGCAAAAGAACAAAAAGAAATGAGAGAACCAAGGAAAACTGACCAGCAGCCAGAAGGCGATGGTTTTCAGGATCGCGTCGTTCACATCGCGCGCGTAGCGAAAGTTGTGAAGGGTGGACGTCGATTCAGCTTCTCGGCCCTTGTGGTCGTTGGTGATGGTAAAGGTCGCGTTGGCTTCGGACTAGGTAAAGCTGGTGAAGTTCCAGATGCCATAAAAAAAGGCGCGGACCAAGCCAAGAAAAACCTTGTGAAGGTTGTTTCCTTAGAAGGCACCATCCCATTTGACGTTACTGGCAAGTTTGGCGCTGCTAAAGTTTTGATGTTCCCTGCCAAAAAAGGAACCGGAACGATCGCCGGCGGTGCCGTTCGCGTCATTTGTGAGTTGGCAGGAATTCAAGATATCGTGTGTAAAGTGCATGGAACTAAGAACTACCACTCGGTTGTCCGTGCAACAGTTAACGGCTTGACTCAGTTGGTTTCGCCGGATGACTACGCGGCTGCTCGCGGTAAGACGCTGACAGAAATTCTCCAGGTTCGTGTTTCAAAGAAAAAAGCCAAACTGAAGAATAAGACGACAGCTAAAAAGTGAACTAAGAAGATAGACGCCGCAAGAAATCTCGCGGTCAGTGAGTGAGGAGAATATCATGAGTCAGATCGTTGTGACGCAAAAGCGCAGCCTAATTGGCCAATCTGAAGCTAACCGCAAGGTTGTTAAAGGGTTGGGTTTGGGCCGTATTGGAAGAACAAAAACTCATAAAGACAATAACTGCATTCGTGGCATGATCAACAAGGTTGCTCACCTTGTTAGTTATCAATTGAAAGCGTAAGACGTAAGGTCGTACTTGAAAAAGGTGAATGACAATGACGACAAAAACTGAAATGAAAACTTTAGGCAACCTGAGCCCAGCTCGTGGTTCAAACACGAAAAAGAAGCGTCTTGGACGCGGTCCTGGTAGCGGCTTGGGTAAGACGGCCGCACGCGGTGGCAAGGGTCAAACGGCTCGTAAAGGCGGCGGCATCCGTGCTGGATTTGAAGGCGGTCAAACTCCGTTGTATCGTCGTCTTCCAAAGCGCGGCTTCACTAGTCCATTCCGGGTTGAGTACAATGTGGTCAACTTGTCTGTACTCGATAAGCTCGACGCGGGCACGAAAGTGACGCCGGAGCTTCTCCGTGACAAAGGTCTTCTGCGTAACCCTGCTAACCCAGTGAAGGTTCTTGGCAAGGGCGAGCTTAAAAAGAAATTGATGGTAGCCGTTCACAAGGTCAGTGCAACTGCGAAGTCGGCAATTGAAAAGGCGGGCGGAAGCGTTGAAGTTAAGGAGAAGTAAGCGTGGCCCAAGGTATCAGTAAGCTTCCTGAAGGAACGCTTAATCATCTTCAAAAAAAGATTCTTTACACGTTGCTTTTCTTAGCGGTCTACCGTGTCGGTGTCCATATTCCGATTGCCGGCGTAGACACTCCAGCTCTTGCTGAATTTTTTAGGACTCAGGGCGCTAACCTGTTTGGCATGTTTAACATGTTTTCGGGCGGTGCCCTTGAGCGTTTCAGTGTATTTGCGCTAGGCGTGATGCCGTACATCTCAGCCTCGATTATCGCTCAACTTTTGACAGTCGTCGTACCGTACCTAGAGCAGCTTTCCAAAGAAGGCGAGTCTGGTCGTCGTAAGATCAACCAGTACACGCGTTATGCGACCATGATCTTGGCTTTGTTCCAGGGATACATGATTGCTGCCGGCCTGGAAAGCCAGAGCTTCCAGGGTGGACGATTGGTGATGGAAGGTGGAATGGCCTGGCGACTAATGACGGCTTTGAGCCTCACCGCCGGAACCGCATTCGTCATGTGGCTTGGGGAGAGAATCACCGAGTTTGGTGTTGGTAATGGCATGTCCCTAATCATCTTTTCCGGCATCGTTGCTGGTTTGCCTCGTGTTATCGGAAATACATACTCCCAATACGCTCAAAGCCAGATGGACATGGGCCGTATCCTTATGATCGTGATACTTGTTGTTGTGATCATCGCGGGCGTTGTTTTCATGGAGCAGGGGGTCAGACAAGTTCCCGTGCAGTATGCGAAACGACAAGTTGGCGGTAAGGTTTACGGTGGACAAAATACGCATTTGCCGATTCGGTTGAATGCTGCGGGTGTCATTCCGCCGATTTTTGCAAGCTCCCTATTGCAGTTTCCGCAAACGATCGCGGCTGTTTCCCCGCAATCCAAGTTTGCTGATATCGTAAACTCTGTATTCAATCCAGGTGGCTGGTTGTACAACACTGTTTATGTGCTTTTGATCGTATTTTTTGCTTTCTTTTACACGTCCATAACCTTCAAGGCTGATGACATCGCTGAAAGCCTTAAAAAGCACGGCGGCTTTATCCCAGGTATCCGTCCGGGGGCGAGGACAGCAGAGTTTATCAATAAGATCGTGACTCGTTTGACAATTGTCGGCGCAATCTATTTATCGATCATTTGCGTGTTGCCAAGTGTTTTTGCCGATCAGTTCGGCGTTCAGTTTTACTTTGGTGGCACCAGCCTTTTGATCGTGGTTGGAACGGCTTTGGAAACGTTTAGACAGATTGAAGCTCACAGGCAGTCGCTTCGGTATGACGGCTTCCTCAAACGTGGTGTTATCAGGCCTCGTAGGAGCGGTGTATGATCATCGTTCTCATGGGGGCGCCAGGTGCCGGTAAGGGCACACAGGCAGACCTGCTTGTGGAACGGTCGGGTTACCGCAAAATCTCCACTGGAGACGCACTTCGCAAACATGTGAAGCTCGGCACTCCGGTAGGGAAACAGGCTGGGGAAATTATGGCACGTGGAGAACTGGTCCCTGATCAGGTTCTACTCCAAGTCCTCAAAGAGGAGATCGGCTCCAATCCAAAGGAAGTGATTATTCTGGATGGTTACCCCCGGAATTTGTCTCAAGCCGAAACCCTCAAAACTGTCGTCGAAGGTACGCATCCGGTCGTGGGATGTATGCATCTTGATGTTAGCCGTCAGGATATTGTCTCCCGTCTCAGCGGACGCCGGGTCTGCTCGGGTTGTGGGGCCTCATTCCATGTGACGGCTAATCCCCCCAAAAAGGAGGGGGTTTGCGACAAGTGTACGGCTAGCTTGTATCAACGGCCCGATGATGACCCCAAGAGTATATCGGTCCGTCTTGATGTCTACGACAAGACTACAGAGCCGGTTTTGGACTACTACCGTAAGCGTGGGCTTTACAGCAAAATTAACGGTGGCGGCGTAACAAACGAGATTTTCAAGGAACTTACAGGGGCGATCGTAACCTGTCTAAAATGAGGACAAAGTTGTTGATTTTGGGCCTAAAAATGTGTATAGTGCAGCCTCCAATTTTCAGGGGCTGTGTTTTGGAGAGAAAAGCATGGCAAAAGAAGACGTGATTGAGGTTGATGGGGTTGTCAAAGAACCCTTGCCCAACGCGATGTTCAAGGTAACTCTGGAGAATGGGCATGAAGTGTTGGCTCATATTAGCGGTAAGATGCGCATGCACTTCATAAAAATTTTACCGGGTGACAAAGTCAAACTCGAGATCTCTCCATATGATTTGTCCCGTGGTCGCATCACTTATCGTACCAAGTAGTGAGGTCGTGAAATGAAAGTTAGAACGAGTGTAAAACCAATTTGTGAAAAGTGTAAGGTCATCCGTCGCCGTGGTGTTGTGCGGGTGATTTGTTCTGTTGGTAAGCATAAACAAGCTCAAGGCTAAGTTTGGAGTAAGGTAAAAATGGCACGAATCGCCGGTGTTGACCTTCCAGGTAACAAAAAAATAATGATGGCATTAACTAGCATCTACGGTATTGGACGCCGTCAAGCTCAGCGAATTCTCGCCGAGGCTGGTGTCAGTCCTAATCAAAGAGCTAGTGATCTGAACCAAGCTGATACGAATGCAATTCGTAAAGTGATCGAAGCATCACTCTTGGTTGAAGGTGACTTGAAGCGTGAGGTTGGTTTGTCAATCAAGCGTCTTCTTGATTTGAACTGCTACAGAGGATTCCGTCATCGCAAAAGTCTTCCTGTTCGCGGGCAGCGCACTAAAACTAATGCGCGTACGCGTAAAGGCCCTCGTAAGACGGTTGCTAACAAGAAGAAAGCAGCGCCTACAGGCTAAGGCTTAGTGTGAATTATTGACCCGACTCGAAATTTATCGGAGAGATCAGAATGTCCACAGTGAAGACCGCAACGGTCACGAAAAAGAAGAAAGCGCGCAAAGCTAGTCCAGCTGGCGTCGCGCATATTCAAGCAACTTTCAATAACACCATCATCACGATCACCGATTTGAACGGTGAAGTCGTGACCTGGTCGACATCGGGCGGCAAAGGCTTCAAAGGTTCGCGTAAGAGTACGCCATTCGCGGCGCAGGTAGCGGCCGAGGATGCTGGTCGCCGCGCGATGGATGCTGGTATGCGTTCTGTTGCAGTATTGGTAAAAGGTCCAGGCTCCGGTCGTGAAAGCGCAGTTCGCGCATTGGCTGCCGCTGGTCTTAAAGTGACGATGATCAAAGATGTGACGCCAATTCCACACAATGGATGTCGTCCGTCGAAGCGTCGTCGAGTTTGATTTGAACTGAGAAAGAACCCAAGGAGGTCAAAACAAAATGGCCCTATATCATGGTCCCGTATGTCGATTCTGCCGTCGTGAGAATCAAAAGCTTTTTCTGAAAGGCGATCGCTGTTTTACTGAGCGTTGCTCCTTTGAGCGTCGTGCTTACGCGCCTGGCCAGCACGGTCAAAAACGCGGCAAGTTGTCCGAGTTCGGTCAGCAGCTGAGAGAAAAACAAAAAGTTCGCCGTGTATACGGATTGACCGAGAAGACCATGCGTCTAGCTTTTGATAGAGCTGCCGCCACCCGCGGCGTGACGTCTGACAACTTCTTCCGCAATCTTGAGCAGCGTCTAGACAACGTTGTTTATCGTATGGGTTTTGCCCGCAGCCGTACAGAAGCCCGTCAGATTGTTCGTCACAACCACATTCTGGTCAATGGTAAGCGTGTTAATATTCCTAGTGCTCGCATTGCCGTTGGCGATGTCGTGGCAGTTTCGGAAAAAAGCCGTTCGATGCCAGTCTTCCCACTTGCCGCAGAGCTATTTTCTAAGCGCGCTGCGATTCAATGGGTTGATGTGGATCACAAAGGCTTCACCGGCAAGGTGACAGCTGCTCCGACGAGAGATGAAATTCATCTCAACGTTAAAGAGCGCATGATCGTCGAGTTGTATAACAAGTAATCAACGCATCCTTACGGCGCTAGAGCGCGCAGGACTTTTAAAGACGGAGATTGAACAATGCATCGCAATTGGCAAGATCTTATTACTCCTAAAAACCTCGAAACTGAGGCTTGTAATGAAACCTACGGCAAGTTTGTAGCGAAGCCATTAGAGCGCGGTTACGGATTGACACTAGGTAACTCTCTTCGTCGCGTACTTTTGTCCAGCCTAAACGGCGCCGCAATCGTGGCTGTTCGTATTGTCGGAGTTGACCATGAGTTTTCGACAATTCCAGGCGTAAAAGAGGATGTGACTGATTTGATTTTGAATCTCAAGCAAGTCAACATGCGTTACAGAGGTAATGGCGACGCGACTGTGAAGCTAAAAGCTAGCGGCCAAGGTGTTGTTACCGCGGGTCAGATTGAGACCAGTGGCGATGTAGAGATTCTGAATCCTGAGCAAGTAATCGCTCACTTGGATGCTGACGGTAAGCTTGATATGGAAATGGTTGTTCGTTTGGGTAGAGGCTACGTTTCTGCCGAAGCCAACCGTTCTGAAGAGTTACCTGTTGGCATGATCTCAATCGATTCCATCTTCGCGCCAGTGCGTCGAGTTTCTTACAGTGTCTCTAACGCTCGCGTTGGCCAGATGACTGACTACGACAAACTGACACTTGAAGTCTGGACGAATGGTGCTGAGCGTCCAGATGACGCCCTTGCATACGCAGCGAAGATTTTGAAAGAGCAACTTACTATTTTTGTTAACTTTGACGAAGTTGAAGAAGACAATGCTGCTCGTGCCGCGGCTTCTGCTCCTGCAACCGTCGCCATGAACGATAATCTTTACAAAGAAGTTAGCACTCTGGAGTTAAGCGTAAGAGCCGCAAACTGTCTTGAGAATGCCAACATTAAGTTTATCGGTGAACTTGTAACCAGGACTGAGGCTGAGATGCTGAAGACGAAAAACTTCGGACGTAAGTCTCTAAACGAGATCAAAGACCTACTTGCAGAGATGGGACTATCGTTAGGCATGAAAATTGATGGATTTGATCCTTCAACATTGCGTAGCCGCGATGGTCATCAACATAACGATTAATTACTGAAGACTTGGATTGGAACGAGGAGCGTCATGAGACACTTAAACGGATATCGGAAATTGGGCCGCAAATCGGCACACAGAAAAGCCATGCTACGCAACATGGCCACTTCGTTGGTACTCCATGAGCGTATTGATACGACGCTTCAAAAGGCCAAAGAGGTTCGTTCGGTCGTTGAAAAAATGATTACACTTGGTAAGCGTGGTGATCTTCATTCACGCCGCCAGGCTTCTAGCTTTTTCTTCGACGATGCGGCTGTAGCGAAGGTTTTTGAGGGATTGGCGACTCGTTTCAAGAGCCGCAGTGGTGGTTACACCCGAATCCTCAAGCGTGGTTTTAGGGTCGGGGACTCTGCCGATTTGGCAACCTTGGAGTTTGTAGATTTTGCGCCTAAGTCAGACGCGAAGTAACCGAATTTCAACCGAAAACAGCTTGTTTTTGCCGGTTAACCAATAAGGTGAGTTGATCATTAAATACGTTAGGGGCTTGGGATTACGATCCCAAGCCCCTTTTGGCTTTTATTGGTCGGAAGGCAAGGGGGAATGGTGATAGAATGAGGGCTGGATATTTAGCGCTCATTCTTCCGAGAGGTCATTCGAATGATCAGAGGTTTTCATAGTGCTTTTTTGATTTGTCTTCTGGCGGTCTCCTGCAGTCGCTCGGAAGGCGGTAGAAATCGCACAATTCGTGAAAGCATAGATCTGTGGACATTCTCAAACCTGGGCATGATGATTTTCGACTCAGTCCCCATGGAAGAGATGCGAGGCGTTCATTTGGCAGGCGCGGGGATGATCAATCGGGACGTTCTGGTCAAGGGTCGGATTGAGATCTCGGGTACAGGGGGCACTTATCTTGTTCTCAGTGACAGTAGCGCACGTCTGCTTGTCGATTTAACCCGAGTTAGTGCTGACAATAATCGATCATTCCCAAAAGCAGGGCGCTCAGTTTACGTTCATGGCGAAGTGAAAAGTAGTGAGCGTGGGCACATCTACCTCCTGGCAAACGCGATTCGAGGGGGATAAGCCTGGCCCATGCGCCTATTTCTGTACGTATTTCGTGACTTTGTAAAATATGTGGTTGGAACTCTGGTTCTTTGCGTTTTTTTGTTCGTACTTTTCGACTTTATTCATAAAACCACCAAGTATTTCGCCCAGTATAAACCTTCATCTGATCTAGTCTTGCAGCTTTACCTCTATCAGCTGCCGACTCACATGAGTCAAGCTCTACCGATCGCGTCACTTCTTGCAAGTGTCATTACCATGGTGCTTCTTAGCCGAAGTAATGAAATTACAGCCATGCGCGCAGCCGGCATGGGGCCTTTCAGGATTGGGCTGCCTTTGGCTGTGGGTGGGCTTTTATTAAGTTGTATCGCGTACGTCGTCAACGAGCGCGTTATTCCCAAAACATCCCATAAATTGCATTACGTCCAAGATGTGCAAATTGAGGGTGGTCAGGCCGCTGAAGTTGCCAGTCACACCCGTTGGCAGCGCAGAGGTAATCTTGTAGTTTCATTCCGAGACTACGATATCCCTGCTCAGAAAATCATCGGTTTAAATATCGTTGACGTAAAAAGCAGTTTTCAGCCTGACAAAATCATTGAAGCCGCATCGGCTAAATACTCTACGGCCGGAGACTTGTGGGACGCAGAAGATATTCTGATCACCTACTTCTCGGATAGCGGTGCAATCGACTTCTCTGAGCACAGAAAATCTATGACGATCCGCCTCAATATTGACCCCAAAAAACTTATGCGTGACCGGCGAACACCCGAAGAGATGAGCATAAAAGAGTTAAAAGAAGTCATCGCGAGGGGGGAGCGAAACGGGTCTGACACCCTTGCTTATCAAGTTGATTTGCAGGTGAAGCTAGCCTATCCACTGGCTGCTTTTGTTGTGAGTCTGATTGGGTTGAAATTCGGATATCGTTCCGAGAGAACTACGGAGACAGCGCGAAGTATCCTTCTGGCATTCTTAATTGGCATCAGTTATTGGTTTGTCCTGAATGCCTTTAAAGCTCTTGGTAAAAGGGGGACCATACCGCCGTTTCTGGCGGGCTGGTTTGCTGATGTCTTTATCTTTGTTGTAGTGATGGTGCAGGCGTGGCGATCGAGACGAGACTAAATCTCACTCATCCATGCGTTTGACGACTACGCGCTGATGCTGCTCAGACAACCATTTGGCAGTTTGATTGACTAGCTCCAGCATGCGTAACTCTTGCATGAGGCGATCTTTTTGCGCCGAATAATCGCGATTTTCACCCAGCCGCCGTTCAACGAGTTGAAAGATCATTAACCCGCGTGGTGTGCTAATGGGTGATGTTACATCGCCAGGTTTAAGCGGATCGATGGCCGCTTTAAGGGCGGGAGTCAGATCCTTTAGCTTAATAGCCATCGGCTTTTGATCGGGCTTTTTGGCATTGGGGTCATCACTGTAAAGACCGATGGCGTCCACGAAATCCAGCCCGCCTTTCAATTTCGTGTAAATTTCATCAGCCAATTCACGTTTTGCGTTGGCTAGTTCTTTGTGCATGGAAGGTTCGATCTTGATCAATAGTTGTCTGATAGCAACTTCCACAAGATCATTGGCTGAAGCGCCGGACTGCGACAAATAATAAGTCTCAACGTCTTTGTCGGTGACCTTGATTGATGGCGCGATAATGCGTCTTTGGAAATTTCTTAATACCAATTGATTACGGAAATCGCGCCTGTAATTTTCGAGAGTTTCCCCCTCGTTTTTAAGCATCTCGACCAACTTATCCTTGGATAATTTCTGCTCGCTTAAATGTCGATCAATTTCTTGATTCAACTCCTCGTCGGAAACATCAATATCGAAATCCTTGGCCGCTCCCAAGATTAGCTCAAGGTTGATAGCATCATTGAGCGCTCTCGTTTGGGCTGCTGCGTCCTTGTCCGCAGGATATTCGCTGACTACAACTAGTGGACCAATTTGAATTTTCCGACGAATGTCACTGAAAAAAATCGGGCGACCGTTGACAATTGCGAGTACGCGATCAACAAGAGCTTCACCCGCCTCTCCAGGTTGCGCGTTCGTGGTAGACGCGCAAAACAAAAGGCTTAAAAATGTCGCTAACAATATTCCAAGAAAATTTTTTTTCACCATTTTATATCCCCGATGGTGTAGCTGTGACTGGGATGGTGTTCATCGCAGCACTCAGCCACTTTTGATAGGCCTCAAGCCTTTTGGTTCGCCGAAACTCAGTTCGAATCCTAGGAGAAGCCTCTGCTAAGGACTGGGTCTGTGCAGGGAGCTTTTCCACCAACATAATAATGTGGTATCCGAACTCGGATTTAATGACACCACTTATTTCACCAATGGCCATAGTGAAGACGATATCAAAAAGACTGGGGAGTTGCTCCTTGGAAAATGGTCCAACCAGACCTCCTTTGGGGGCCTCTGGGGCCATCGAGTATTTTCGAGCTAACTCGCTGAAATTACTTGTTTTCGCTTCCTTCTTAAGGCGTTGGGCTTCAGCCTCACTAGGGACCACGATCTGCCTGAGGGTGACGCGCATAGGCTTTCGGAATTCCTTTTCATTGGTACGATAATAAGACGCTATCTCGGCGGGTGAAATCGTAATCCCATTGAACACTTTTTCGTCCAAATATTGCTCAATCACAGACTGCTCGCAGAGTTTGTTCTTGAGGCGTTCACGGCTTTTTCTCGACGAAAAGAACTCAGGATTTTCATTTGTAATCTCCCTGACCATGCTGACACATTTGGTGAAGCGTGATGGATCGTCAGCGTCAAAGTTCTTCAATTTTTCGGTGATGTATAAAAACCCTATTTTTCGCTCCAGCACCGATGAGACAACGCGGTCCCGAAATTCTTGACGAGTGTCTTCGTCAACGGGAATGGGCCCACTTTTCTCGCCGGAGTCGGCGGCAAACTTTGGGGCATTTGTATGAAGGTCCATTTCCCACTGGAGGTCATCGGGCGTAACGATTTGCGAGCCCACGCTCAGAGACGGCAGAGCTGCTTGATCCTTCGCGCTCTCATCAGTATTTCGGTCTTCCTCAGGTAAGCTATCCATGACAGGCAGTGGCTTACTAAGATGCTTCCAGCTCAAAACTCCAATTCCGAAAAATATGAACGCTAAAATTGCAAAACCATATTTCTTGATCATGATGGCTCCAATCCAGCAGTCAGGGGTTCAAGGGTCTTGAGTAGTGTTGCCAGTATGGTTGTGTCTGCGGTGTCTTCCATGCTACTGCCAGTGCTCTCTTTGTCCCAGTATACATAGAGTTTATAGTCTGGCGAAAGGCGATAAAGTTTTGGTTTGCTCGCGGCTTCTTTTACGAGTCGATCGATTTGCCTCTCGTTTAGGGTACCAAATCTGACCTCAAACCAGCCTGCTGTATTATTTCTGCTAATCTGACTGGCTCCAAGCCATGATAGAAGTAACTTGATCTTCGCGACCATGAATAGACGGCGAGCTTCTTCTGGGGGCGAGCCGAATCTGTCATTCATCTCGTCTTCGATGGCACCAAGTTCCTCCGCTCGCTCTGCCGTAAATAGTGACTTATAAAACTGTAGTCGTGATCCTTCGTTATCAATGTAAGATTCTGGTAAGAGCGCGGAGACATTGAGCTTGATTTCTGTGTCAACTTTACGACGTTCAATCGTTTGGCCACGCAGTTCAGCAATCGCTTCGCTCAAGAGATCCGTGTACATTTCCAGGCCAACTTGTGATGCGTGCCCGGACTGCTCAGATCCAAGCAAATTTCCCGCACCACGAATCTCCAAGTCGTGGCTGGCGATTTGAAAGCCTGAGCCTAATTCCTGATGAACCGCTAGAACATCCAGACGGCGACGCGCGTCGTCTGTCAAGAGGGCGGGAGTCTTCGTCATAAAATACGCGTAAGCCTGCACAGATGATCGGCCAACGCGACCGCGTAGTTGATATAATTGCGCCAGTCCAAATCGGTCGGCATCGTCGACAATCAGGGTGTTGACGTTGGGCATATCGATTCCAGACTCAATAATAGTTGTACAGACCAGGACGTTAAATTTGTTTTCTATGAAGTCGATGATGGTGTTTTCAAGATCCGTATCCTTCATTTGACCATGACCGAAACGAACGTCCGCTTTTGGTACTAAACTCTTGATCCAAAGACAGGTGGATTCAATGTCATCAATACGGTTATGTAGGTAAAAAACCTGTCCTCCGCGATTGATTTCATGCTCAATGGCCTCTTTAACTAAGCTCTCATCGGCCTGTGCGACATAGGTTTTCACGCCTAGTCGGTTTGAGGGTGGTGTTGTTATGATTGATATATCTCTTAGACCAAGCATGGACATGTGAAGTGTGCGGGGAATCGGCGTAGCGGTCATCGTGAGGATATCGGCGCCTGCGCGGAGTTCTTTTAGTTTTTCTTTATGGACAACGCCAAACCTTTGTTCCTCGTCGACGATTAACAGTCCCAATCGCTTTGTTTTTATATCTTCACTGAGAAGACGGTGTGTTCCGACCAAGATGTCAACCTTGCCAGCGCTCAGGTCTTCCAAAACTTGCCGTTGGATTTTTGGTGGGACGAAACGATTAATTTGCGCAACTCGCAGGCCGTGTCGCGAGAGTCTGTCTGTGAATGTTCGGTAGTGCTGATAACAAAGAATAGTCGTGGGAACCAAAACCAAAACTTGAAATCCCTCACTGGCTACTCGGAAAGCCGCTCGAAGTGCCACTTCAGTTTTACCGAAGCCAACATCACCACAAATAAGTCGGTCCATGGCTTTAGATGACTGTAGGTCGACATTTACTTCGTCAATAGCCTTCAATTGATCGGCGGTTTCCTCGTAGGGGAATTCAGCCTCAAACTTAAAATAATCATCGGATGGGGGAGTGAAGATATGAATATGTGCCAATGCGCGCTGAGCTTGAATTTTTAGCAGCTTATCTGCCATCTCTTTGACAGCCTGTTTTACCTGCTGTTTTTTTCTTTCCCAATGACTAGATCCAAGCTTATCAAGGGTAGGATTGCCGGTTCCTTCGCCTCCACTGCTATAGCGTTGTAGAAGATTTAGTTTATCGACCGGCAAATATATCTTGTCTGTGCCAGCATATTCGATGTGCAAAAAATCACCCGTGACGCCGCCGACGGTCAGGTTGATCATGCCGCGGTATCGGCCAACGCCATGGATCACGTGAACTACCAAGTCGCCAACTTTGAGGTCACGGAACGAGCTTAAAAAGTTCTTCAGTCGGGTGCTGGAGCTTTTCTGCTTCTTCTGTGCGACGCCAAAGATAATGTGTTCAGGTACAAACAAAGTCCGTGACTGGCTGAGCCATTGCCAGCTGCTAAGAAAACCCTCGAGAACGTGGATTGTTCCATATTCGCCATTCTCAAGAATATCGACAACGGATGCTCGCTTACGGGATACATTTAAATCGCGATGAGAGAACAGAGTGGAAATTCTTTCCTCCTGCTCTGTGCTTGAGGTCAGAATGCAAACTCTACCCTTGTCAATACGGACCAGGTTGCTGATGGCCTGCGCCCAGGAATCAAATCGTGCGGTGGCAGAGGCCGTCGAGTTAACTGCTTCGAAGTCATTGGCCGGAGATATTTGGATTTGCTCAAAAAAGGGCCGACTGATGGGATTGCCAATTTCTAAAACCGTATGTCGCGCCCTAATTCTCTCCAGTAAGTTCACTTGATCAGGAAAGTGTAGGGAAGGATCGACTGTTACACGGCCCGCAGACAGATCTCTTGCATGTGCCTCACAAAAGTTTTGCATTAGCTCATCGTAGGCTGCGAGGGCTAAATCCATGCTTTTGGGAAAAATAACGCAACTTCCCTCGGGCAAAAGATCAAAGCCAGATGCGTTTTTTGTTCTGAGTAGAGGCCCTAGAAGATCCCATCCTGGTGGCCTTGAATTCGTCAGAAAAGCACCGCGAAATCCATCCTTGTCGGGTGTTGGCACGTTTTCCAATGCGATAAGATGTTCATGAAGTCTCTGTGCCGCCTGTTTTTTATCATTGTCTTCAATCAGAATTTCATTGGCTGGTCCCAATTCAATGTTAGTCAGAGCGTCGCGACTTTTTTGATCTTCAAGATTGAAAGTTCGAATGCTGACGATTTGGTCGCCAGAGAACTCTACACGAACAGGGAGGCTTGAATTTGGTGGGAAAACATCAAGAAGTGAACCGCGAACGCTAAAGAGACCTTCTTCATCCACGACTGAAGACGAGTTGTAGCCGCAGCGCTTAAGTTTATTGATGAGATCATCTTGATCCACTTCGTCATTGAGCTCAATTTTAGTAATAAACTGATGCAATAATTTCTCAGCAAACGTTGTTTGAAAGAGGCCTGCTAACGTTGTGACTGTGATTGTCCGTTCGCTTACGGCTTGAATTTTGAATAAACCATCGAGGCGTTGGCGACGACTGAGGCTAGGATTGATGAATCGGTCTGATCCCCACATGGAGATGTGCGGTAAGTGTGAGGCAGAAATTCCAAGCGCGTTTAAGGTTCGTCCATTGCGCTCAAGCAGTGACAGAATTCCGGAAACTTCTTTGTGCGTTGAAGCGATGACCAAAACTTTTTTCCAAGTCTTGGCGGCATGCAGCATCAAAAGCTCTGCAGCAGCTGGTGAAATGCCCGAAATTTGCACCGCGTTTCGGGCGTCATGGGACGGTTGCCAGCGGGCGAGGATTTCGCCGAGGTTTTTGACGTCGGGGTCTGTTTTGTTATCCGAAAAAGACAAGTAACTATAGCCTCTTAAAGCAGTAGGCTGTTACATTATAGAGTGCGACTTGGCTTGGCAATATGAGAAGGATAAAGGCGACCGTGACTGGGGTTTGCACGGGAACATGAATCTAAGGGGTGATAAATGGGACACGGCGGACACAGTAGGGCAGACGGACTGATTGCCGACTGCCCACACTGCCTAAGAATTAAGCAAGTTAGGGATGGTATGGCTGAGGGACTCGTCTATGAAACGCCACACGCCATCGTGGTGGCGGGTGATCATCAGTTTTTTCCCGGGTATTGCGTGGTTATTGCCAAACGCCATATCCGCGAGATGCACGACTTACCGGAGCAAGAAGCATCGGCGCTGTTTCTTGATGTTTTACATGTGGGACGCCTGATTCAGGCGGGTATGACCTGTCTAAAGATGAACTATGTGTCCTTAGGAAATGTACATGAGCACCTGCACTGGCATGTCATTCCACGTTACGTGTCAGACCCCGATCATAAGGACCATCCCTGGAAAAATAGTCACCTTTTTTCTAAATACCCAACCACGACCGAGTCCATTGGGACAATAAAAAGGGTCTTCCAGGATCCTAAAACTATCTGAATCGTGATAGCATAAAGGCTCGGAATTAATGAACTCATCTGGAGACTATGATCATGAAACTGAAGTATTTATTGTGCGCCATAAGCGTCGCGAGTTGGACAAATTTGGCGGCGGCTCAAGAAGAAGTGATTGGCGATGATGGCTACAACAAAACCTACAACGATCCATCCAAAACATTCCAAGAGCGAATGAAGGAATCCCGTAAAGTTCCAGAAATCAAATACGACAATTCAAAAGGCGGACTTGCTTTTGGTTTACTTACAGGCTTTGGCCCGGTATTTGATGTTGAGCCTAATAGCTCTTCCGGCATGGGCTTTGGATTTGGGGCTGAGGTTGGTTATGTCATGCAGTCAGACTCTTGGAGTCGCATGGAACTTGCTTTTGAGCTCTCAAAGCAATCGATGAACTGGAAGCGAACCAAAACCGCAACAGCAACAATGGAACCAATGCTTGTCTTGCCAAAAATCGGCTTTGCTA
>JBIJBX010000114.1:0-8091 GCA_044344995.1 Oligoflexales bacterium
CCCACTTCTGTCGATCGCGATGCATGCCGTGGAGCAGTGTTGCTGTCAGTTTTGCTCCCGTCGCCCCCAAGGGGTGACCAAGGGCGATGGCGCCACCGGTAGGATTTATTCTTTGGGTTTCTAAGTTCAGCGATCTCACCACGGCAAGGGCCTGTGCCGCAAAGGCTTCATTCAGTTCTATACGTTCAATTTGCCGCGGTTCAATTCCTGCCAATTTACAGGCTTTTGGGATGGCGGCAACTGGGCCTATGCCCATAATCCGAGGAGGAACGCCTGCCACAGAATAGCCAGCAAATCGGGCCATCGGCTTTAAATTGTACTTTTTTACAAACTCCTCACTGCATACAAGGCACATGGCAGCGCCGTCACTCATTTGGGAGCTGTTTCCGGCAGTGACGCTGCCGCCTGGTTGTAGGAATGCGGGTTTGAGTTTATTGAGTGCTTCCACTGTGGTGTCAGCCCTTGGGCCCTCATCGGTATCGACGGTCATCTCCTTCAAGGTTACTTTTCCGCCAGCAGCAGGTGACCTCGAAGATGCGGATACCGGGATAATTTCTTTTTTGAAAAGGCCTTCAGTTATAGCGCGGACAGCCTTTTGATGACTTTCGTATGAGAACAGATCTTGATCACCGCGTGAAATTTTAAATTCACTGGCAACATTTTCGGCAGTCATACCCATCCCGAGATACGCAGCAGGATCCAGCGTATTCATTGCTCGGCTAGCAACTACTTTATTGCCCATCATTGGTATCAAGGACATACTTTCGGTTCCACCAGCCATGATGCAGTGTGCTTGGCCAGCCATGATTCGATCAGCCGCCATGGCGATTGTCTGAATGCCCGAAGAGCAGAAACGATTGACGGTGACTCCTGGAACACTGTCAGGTAGTCCTGCCAGCAGAACTGTAAAACGGGCGATGTTCATCCCCTGTTCGGCCTCGGGCATGGCGCATCCGACAATTACATCGTCGATTTCCGCGGGATCAAACTCCGGGGTTCTTGCCAGGATTCCTTGAATCACTTCGGCGCATAATTCATCCGGACGTTTCGTACGCAGTGCGCCTCTAAACGCTTTGCATACAGGGCTTCGGAATGCTGACACAATATAGGCAGGTTTCATCTTAGGGTCTCCTTGCTTAGTTGCGCAGCGGGGCGCCTGTTTTCAACATGTGTTCAATGCGCGCAACAGTCTTCTCTGTTTTACAGAGCTCCACGAAGGCTTCGCGTTCCAAATCGAGTAAATACTGTTCACTCACTACCGAGCCCCCATCCACTTCTCCGCCGCACAAAACTCGCGCGACGCTCTCAGCAATCAGCGCATCGTGCGCTGATACTTGGCGTTGCTGTGACATGTTGTAAAGCATCATTTTAAATGTTTGAAAGCCAGGATCCCCAACCACTTTAATATCGGTTCTTGGAGTCGGTGGAACGTAACCACAATCAAGCATGGTGAGCGTTTGGTTTTTTGCGCGGGCGACCACGTGATCTCGCGAAATAGAAATATTTGTAGTTGATGGGAAAAGTCCCATTTCAACGGCCTCTGCTGCGGACGATGATGTCTTTGCTAGCCCGATCAGAAGAAATGCCCTCTGCAAAAATGGCATGGGGTCTGCTCGCTCAGCCTGAGAGGCAAGATCGTATGCACGGATTGCTAGCTCCTTTGTGCCGCCACCTGCCGGTATTAGGCCAACACCAATTTCTACAAGGCCCGCGTAAGTTTCACCGGCACTCACACGGTGGTCGCAGTGTAGAGCGACCTCACAGCCGCCGCCCAGAGCCATGCCGTGCGTTGCCGCCACAACCGGAAATGGAGCATATTTGATTGTTTGTAAAGCACCTTGGAATAATCGGATGAATTGTTCCAGCCGCTGCCAGTCTTTCTTTGAGATCACTTCTAAAATTTCTTTTAGGTTAGCACCAGCCGAAAAAGCTTCGCCGTTATTTCCAATCACAAGCCCGTCAAAAGATTGGGTCACTAATTTTATCGTGTTTAATATAAATTCGACGATTGAGCTATCGAGAGCATTCATGCGGCTGTGGAAGGTTAGACAAGCGACTCCATCGCCGATGTCAACCAACGAGGCATTTTTGACCGATGCCACGATTCTAGAGTCACCTTCAGTTGCAAATTTCGGCAGTCGGAAGTCGTAGGGCTTCGCCGGAATTTTCGGCCTGTTGGGTTTTAGCGAATAAAATTGATCACTCGGACCACTCTTAAACCAGTCCTGGCTGCCTGGGTCTATGTCGTAAAATTTTAAGCCCGGCTTGCACCAATCGGGCAAGTTTGCTTTATCGGACCGCATCCTGTTGAGGATTTTGTCATAGCCAAGCCCCTGCCAAAGTTCAAAAGGTCCCATTTCCCAGTTGAAACCCCACTTGATCGCGTCGTCTACTGGTTTCGGTAAGCCGCCGGCGATATCCTCCATCAGAATTGCTGAATAGCTGAATGTGTCGCGTAAGAGCTCCCAAACGAACTGGGCGTGAGGGCCCTCTTGGTCAATGATGAACGCGAGTCTCTTAATGAGATTTGACTCACGACTTGCTGTCTCCAGCCAAGAGATCTTGTCGATTACCTGTGCAACATAATTTTTGCTTTCAGGACGGTAGGACAATATCACTGTCTTTCCAACGCTATCTTTATCTTTTTTGTAGCAGCCAACGTTGTTGGTCTTTTGGCCTAATTTACCGGTGGTAATAAGTTCTTCGAGCCACGGTGGCATTTTGAACCAGTCTCGAAAGGGATCTTTAGGTGCGCGGTCAAAAGTGTTTTTAGCCACGTGTGCAAATGTATCAAGCCCAACGACGTCCATGGTTCGGAATGTTGCCGAAGAGGGGCGTCCCATTAATTTGCCCGTGAGGGCATCCACAGTCTCAATGCTGAGGCTGTGCTTACTCATGGATTGGAGTGTAGCCTGATTTACAAAAACACCGATTCGATTTGCGATGAAGTTAACTGTGTCGAACGCGTGAACCACTCCCTTGCCGAGTCGTTCCTCCGCCCAGGTTGAGAACTCAGAGATAAGCTCTTTCCTGGTAAGACCGTGTGGGATGACCTCCAAGAGTTTCATATAACGGGGTGGGTTGAAAAAATGGGTTCCAAAGAAATTGGTTACAAACTCTTCGGGCATATTTTTTGCGATATCGTCGAGATTAATGCCTGACGTGTTCGTGGTAATCGGTATTCCTGGTTTCGCATATTCCAAGACCTGTTTGAAGAGCTGCTGCTTTATTTCTAACTTTTCAATCACAGCTTCAACGACCCAGTCGCACTCACGGAGCACCGACATGTCATCCTCAAAATTTCCTGGGATGATCCCTGTAAGCACTGAGGGCGAGAAGAGGGGGGATGGTTTAAGTGATTTCAAATTCTCGATGGCAAGAATGCTACGCGCAGAGCGAAAATTCTTGCCAACAACTTTAGCATCTTTGGCGTCTTTGGGTGGTTCCGAGTTGGCTAAATCAAGAAGGTAGACGCGAATACCAGCGGCCGATAAAAGGGCAGCAATTTGCGCGCCCATGACGCCAGAACCAAGCACCGCCGCCCGCCGGATTTTTAATCGTTTGTTCATCATTAGCATCCTAATTGACAGTGAATTTCTAAATTATTGACCTAAATTTGATCGATCGACAGCTTCTCTGATTAAATTTCGAAAGAAAATCGTAAATGTTTTTTGCTACTTCCGCAATTGTGGTAAATTATAGGTACCGATTTGGGATAGTGCAATTGTTGAGCAAAAGGGGGTCGCGATGAGCGAGTTACGCAGTGCCCAGTGGACACTTGACGCCATTGAAAATGGGACAGCTACGGCCGCATCCATTTACAAGACGGCATCGGAACTTGATCCCGTAAGCCTTTATTTTGTTTTTCGCTACATCCGTGAAACCTATACGCCCAATAATCCCGCGGCAACAGGTGTTATGGAGCGAATGGTCGAATTAACTCGAACCTATGATGATTTGGTTAAACGCGCAAAAAGCGGTGAAAAAGACTCTATTCGCGAGTGGTTTGACGATACCTACAGGATAAAAGATTTTTCCAGTAAACCCCACGAGCTTTTGGAGCTGATTGTCGATAAGATCGAGAGTTAGAAGAGGCACGCCTTAGCAATAGTTCAGGCCGGAAATTACCATAAAGTGTTAATTGTTTTTGCGTCTTTTTAAAATTTTCCCGCAGACAATCCTTGTAACGTGATTTTTCTGGCCGCACACGGATTGCGGAAATAACGGAAAAACTGCGTTGCTTTTGAAGTCCATATGTTTTGATCCAATCCCCGGTCTTCAAATGCGACTTGCGATTCCAAGACGGGCGATGATGTCTGATGCGAGTACTGCATCCTCGCCAACATCCTGCGCAGCCATCCACGCCGCTCGAGATAAGAGTGAGTAAGACCTTGTTGCAGCGAGATTCATGGAGCAACCAGCAGCCAGGTGGGCCGCGATGATTCCGCTGAGAACATCTCCAGACCCAGCGCGCGACAAAACTGGACTACCAGCAATACAAATGATGGGCGGGGTTTTGTCCGGCGAAACCACAATGGGAGCGGCATTTTTATAGATAATATGACAGCCAAGATTTTCTGCGTAGCTAGTGGCACCGACCACGCCTTCCGGGGTTAGAGGTGGTTGTGCGGCGATATCCTGAAGCTTAAGCCATTCACCTTGATGTGGGGTCAAAATGAACCCACCTTTGGGTAGAGGGCTATCAGCTAAAATAAGGTTTGCAATACCATGTAAGGCACCGGCATCAATGACAACACGCCCTCCAGCCGCGGCGAATTCACGCAGGCAGGTGAGTGCCGACTGATCCAAGGACTGCTGCATCCAGCCGGGTCCAACCACGATGGCATTGACGCGACGAGAAGACAGAAACTCCTGTAGTTGGGCCACCGCGATGGATCGACCATCAAAGAAGTTTTCAATAGTCAGCTCAGTCGGTACGGGCATATCCACGGGGGACTCTCCCCTTGGGATGGCGAGACTGCACCAGCCGGCCCCACTTCTCAGCGCTGCCAAGGCACTTAAAATTGGCGCTCCTATTTTCCCCGAACTTCCGCCTAGAACAAGGACGTGCCCACGGTCGTATTTATGCGCATGTCTAGGCATGGCGGCCCAGGGGTCTAATTTAAGTACTTGTTCGGGGACAACTTCACGCCAGACGGGGGGGCGTTTGGATTGCGCCATCGTTACAGCGGCGTTGGGAAAGCCAATATCGACAATACTCACATTTCCGCAATAGGTTGCGGCGGGCATGAGACGATGGATTGGTCTTGACGAACCGAAGGAGACGGTTTCATGTGCCGGTAGAGGAGCCGCCATCACCGAGCCATCGTCGGGAGAGATTCCTGAAGGTATGTCCACCGCAATTATGGCAGATGTGGTTAATTTTGCGGCCTCCGTCAGAACTTGCAGCATGACACCCCCGCATGGCGGAGTGAAGCCAACACCGGAAATGGCGTCAATGATAATTGGCTTTGGTAAATTTAATGCTTCCAGGGAGCCTGAGCTCCAAGAGTTGATGGTTAGACCTATGGACTGTGCGGCGCGGAGCTGTTCCGTGAAAAGCTGCGAGGAGGTCCTACCCATATCCTTAACGATCACAACCGTGACATTGACGCCCTTATCGTGCAAGACGCGAGCTGCAACGAGTCCATCACCGCCGTTGTTGCCTTGACCACAAAGGATAATGACTGGATGACTGTTTGCTCCACGGTCGATCGCGATATCTGCAACCGCTCGTCCAGCCGTCTCCATTAAAGCCGCTGAAGAAATGTGAAATTTTTCTGTAGTTGTGGAGTCAACGAGTCTTGCCAATTCACGATCCCAAACCGGTTTGGTCCAGGTAGATGAGGCCGGTTCGGCAAAATAAGTGGGTTGAATGACCGCTTTCATACTTCGAGAATTTTACCACCCGACTTTTCGATAATGTGGACTAGCTTGGACTTAACTTCATCTTTGAATGCGCGGTGAGCAAACGCGATTTTTTCCTCAGACAGCGTGAATACTGCGAATTCACCGTTTTCTGATCGATCGAATTGCAGTGACGAAGTCCCGAGTCTTGAGATCTTGACCAAAAGTCCTCCGCGCTCCTCGTCAATACTGACCATGTCGCCAAGAGCGCGACCGTCCATCGCCTGGCGAATTCCAGTAATAATGGTCTGAGTTGATTGCTTGGCGAACTGCACTTTCATCGACACACCTCTCTCGACTAATCTATTGTCTATGTAAAAGTTAAACCTATAAGTATTTATGCTTTAATGATTTTTAACCGTCTGCTGCTTCGATCAAATGTATGAAGGCGTTTTTTATGACTTGCTCAGTCGATAGATCAGCTGTGCCTCGATGCCAGCTGGTTGACCCAAACTGATCGATGCGCGGTGTTAGCCTGGTCAAGGGAATTTCAGCAGCTTGAAAGTGACGCGTGACGATGAGGCTCACATCCAGGTAGCCGTCGTTTTGACTCATGCGCATTTGGGTTGCTCCATACATGAGGGTTACAAGTGTGCGGCCTGGTACTGGTGGGCAAAGCGCTCGAATGGGTGATTTCGTGTGCTGATTGTAGATGTTGAGCATTTCAAGTAAATCTTCACGCAGGTTTTCAAATGGGTCAGAACCAACAGGAGGCGTACCTTCGGTCTCCCATTTCCCATTACTAAAACGCGATTTTGCCAGTTTTTTGAACCAAAGTTGGCTTGATTGCATACGTCATCCCTAGAATACAAAGTTAATGGCTGTGGATAGATCGGATGAAATTTCATCGCTCGGGGTCAGTGCCTCGAAACGCTCGGTCTGGTTTTTATTGTGGATCGTCCAATAGTTTTTGCTGAACTTGTAAGAGGCAGAAAAAGAGAGCCAGCCAAATGGCGCAAGACCAAGCTTTGCTGAGCCACTTAGAGTGTTGCCGTCGGCAGTCGATACCAGTATTCCTCCCTGTTCGGGGTCCTTCGCAGTGTAAAGCTCTTTTTTTTCAGCGGAGCCTGTTGCCGTGAGAGAGATGGTGAGAGGAAAGTCCTGTCGCAAGGAAGCGAAACCTGAAATGCTCGTTTGGGGCCCAGGCACTCCTGCTTGCGGGATTTTGCTTTCCAGGACGGAGTACCTGCCGCCGAATGTCAGAGTTGAGGATGTGGGAAACTTCAAACTGAGGGAACCGTCCAGGGCGAGACTTGATAAAAATGGTTCTGTTTCGCTGTCGACGATCAGATCATAGGTCGCACCCAGGGTCCCGATCCAAGTTGTGGTACCAGGTTGCATCCATGCAAGTTGTGCGTAAGCCCCACGCACACCATATCTTTGGCCACGCTCAAAATTCGGGTACGTAAACGAGAGGTGGCCATCGATGCCAAGCCACATGTTTGAGGGTAGGGGGTACTCAACCCAAATATTGCCGCCGATGTCGCCAGATTTAGTGGTTGCAAGGGGTGACTTTTCAACTAGCGTTTGCACGATTTCTTCGGTTTGGTTGTATTTGAGTAAGACTTTCGAGCCTTCTGAGGCAATATTGGTTGCCCTTAGATCCAATTGCGCACCCGCGGCTGCCTGTCGGCTATCACGCTTAAAGTTCAATGGAACCAGCGGCCCGTGACTGAATGAGAAGGCTGTGATGTCAGTCTTATAGCGTTTCTCTGATTGTGAGTGAAATGCCGCCGTCTCATCGGTTCTTTTATGTGAGATGATTCCCAGTCGCGTGACTCCAAAAAAACCAGCGTGGGAGTAGGGGGCAGGTGCTGCTGCTGCCTCAGCGGGCGCAGCCACCTGATTGGCTGCTTTTGGTTGTCCTGATTCCGCAGTGATTCGTTTTTTCTCATCGGCAGTACTTTTTTCGAGTTCGGCTCGCTCTTGCAGAATTCTTAGGGATGTTACATGTCTTTGGTACAAGGATTTATTGCGGGCGAGTTTATCTGGAAGAACCACAGCCTTGTCCAGCAACTCTTCTGCCTCCCCGTAGCGCTTGAGGCGAATGGCGGACATGGCTGCATAGTAGCTAGCGAGATCATAAAGGGCGTGATCCAAGGGAACTCGCTTAAACGAAAATAAAGCACCGTCGAATTGGTTTTGGACATAAAAAGCATAGCCATATTCATAGGCCGTTTCGGG
>JBIJBX010000020.1:0-19907 GCA_044344995.1 Oligoflexales bacterium
TTGCGTTTGAGGTAACCAAGCTGATCCACGGGGAATCAGAGGCCACTCGAGCCCGTGATCAGGCAAAAAGCCTATTCAGTGGTGCTGGTGGCGACGACGCGCCAGTTGTTGAAATCTCGCGGGCTAGTTTTGGTGATGGTTTACCGGTGATAGATGTACTGGTTGCGGTCAAGATTTGTGAGACCAAGAGTGAGGCTCGAAGGCTTATTGAGCAAGGGGGTCTGACCATCGATGATGAAAAAATTACTGATCCTAAATGGATTTTGTCTGCAGCTCGCTTCGTCGACGGATCAAGTGCATTGATTCGCAAAGGTAAAAAGAATTTCTATAAGTTATTTCTACGGTAACGGGAGAATAGTCTTGCGTAGCTCGTCGAGCGAAAAATCATTTTACTCCAGATTTTTTGATCGTTACTTTTAATTCTTTGGGAGCCAGGGCTTCCATGCACGGTAAAAATGCATAGACATAACGGTACTCGCCAGTATCGTGACACTCGATTCGACCGCGCTCAAAATTGCCAGGGATATGGTCAAAGACGTAGCGACAAGATCCTTTTCTTCCTGGTGGCATTGATCCATCACTGATGAAGTTTTCCACGCTCATCTCAAACGTTCTTCCCGCGTCGATCGTCCAAGGTTCCAGATCTTCTTTGGGAGCTTCGGGTGGGGGAGCAGGCGTTTCACCACCATGACCGCCACCATCTGCAGTTGCGGCCCCCTTCGGAGGCTCGCTATGGCCACCGGCTTCCGGACTTACGTGTGAATCAGCTGGAGCTGGTGCAGCATTCTTCGGAGCTTCTTCTTTTTTTGCCTTGTAGGCATCACCCCAAACCTCGCCAGGGCGAGCTTCGTTCAATGATTTCATCTGTTCGTCTTTGTCGGGAAAGCGAATGACCCACTTTGAATTATCAAATTTCGTTAAAGTTATTCTCCTAGGATTTAGTTTTTTATCGCCGAGTGAAGCAACACAGCTTTTGAAGTAAACTGGAGTGCTATTTTCCTTGAAAAACTCGGCCTCTGGCGGCAACACTTTTGCGATCACATAGGGTACTTTCCATTGAAGCGGTGTGCCGAAATCATCAGGTCCAGTTCTGACCTTCCAAGCCACAGTGCCTGATGTTAGGTCTATGTCGTCTAGGGACCACTTTACCTGAGTCTCGCGACAAACTCTCAAGTCAGTCCGCTCGGGTGAAGTCGTGATGGTGAAGCAAGTGCCTTTGGGTGGTTTGACTTTAATGACACCACCAAATTTTCCAACATGCTTTGCCGAAATCATTCTGTCACGAATTGTGGCTTGGTCGATCTCTGAAACGCTTCCCGGCTTCGGTTCAAAATGCCGACTGAGGGTTTCGAGCCGCTTGGCTAGGGGCGTGTTCGGCGGAAAGAGAGCCGCCGCGAACAAGATTCCAAAGCGCCTGGACTTCATAGCCTGGGATCCGACTTCAGCGCAGGTTTGATGCTGATTTCAGAGCGTTGGAGTTCGCGACTCTCGTCAGAGGGATCAACTTGTTGGCCCTTGGAGTTAGATGCGGGAAACGGCATGGTTCGTAATTCGGTTGAGCCCTGCACGGTGAAGAAAATCATGTTCCCGTCAGGAGACCAGGCAGGCCAGCGTTCTGCCAAGTGCTGTGTCGCGGTTAAAAAAGATCCTTTTGAACTCAGAGAGGCAATTTTTAGGTCATAGTCTGCTGCTTTGTTACCAACCATTCGTCCGCCCGCAAAAATAAGAATTGGCTTTTCGGGATGCCACTTGGGATCGCGTCCATAGTCCAAAAATTTCGGCGACTCGCCTTGTTCACTCAAGAATATTTTTCCAGAGCGAGTCGCCCAAGCCGCGGCAGTACCATCGGGAGAGATGTCAAAAGATTCGACTCCGGAGTTATCATCTGGAAGTTTTTGCATCGCAAATCCGGCGTCAGTGACAAATGTCACGCCTTTTTGCGCCATCACCCACTTACCGACCTCTTTGCGTTCCGCAGATTGCCAAAATGCCAGGCGATTGTTGGGAAACACTAGTTTTTTACTTTTAATGCCGTTTTTGTACATCAACAGCATACGATTATCGCGGGGGTCAAAGGATAAAAATCCACTGGAGCCATCAAAGGAGTCGACCTCGATATTTTTATTTTGCGCGATATCCCAAGCGCGCACGCGCGAGGTGGTTTTGCCATCTTTGGGGAGTAGTTCTCGGTAGAAAAGTCGCATGCCATCGGGAGACCAAAAAAACGATGGGCCGATGAAGTGTCCACTCGGTTCTAGGATTTGGCCAGTGTCTGCGTTCAAAATGCGGATGCCGAGTTTTTTATCGGGGATAAACGCGATGTACTTGGCATTTAAATTTGGCGTGATGTGCGACAGAGCGGTATCAAGTCGAACCCAGCTTTTAAGAGTCTCGCCTTTTTGTGCTTGCTTGTGCTGATGTGAGGGATTTTTTGAAGATCCGCCATTGGAATCCATTTGTGATGACGCCATGGAGTTTGTAACAGCTGCCGATGCTATCGATGGGACGGGTAAAGATATGGCGCCCAAGATTGGCAACGAGAGCTTCATGCTACGAAAGATTTTTTTCATCGCCCTAGTCTCCAGAACTATGAGTAACAGCCATTGGTTCTAATTTTTATATCTGTTCTTTATTATAGCAAACTTCGACTTGCCTGCACCGGTTGTAAATTCAGTGGGTTACGCTTGAAATCGGGGGCTCACCCCTTTGGAGAAAGCAGGATTTGGCCCAATTTGGCGGTGTATAAACACAAATAATTCAATAATTACTGAATCTTAGGCTGGAGTTTGGAGGGATTTTAAAGAAGAACACTAAAAAAACCGATGAGCTTCAATAGTTTAAAGGGAGGGTGGGTTATGAGGGCCTTATTTATTCTAATCTTATCACTGGCGGTCATGTCTCCCGAAGTGATGGCAAAAGGTAAGAAAAAGAAATCAGCAAACTCCCAAGGTTCTGGTGTCAGGGAACGTGTGATCAGCCGAGAAGCCCGTGCAAAATCTGGCTCTAAGACGAAGATTGACTTTGAAGACACAGAAATCGGCGGTGCAGCAAAGACGCCTTACGGTTCGTTGCTAAGCAACACGAAGTCCAACAAGAACTACGATTTGGTTCCAATTCGAACTGATTGGCGCCCCGAAATGTTGCAATCTGCCACTTCACTGGATGCTGGTCGATCGCGATAAATCTCCAGCTATCCATTTAGTTGTGCCGTGGCCTGCGGGCTTTCGGCTCTACAGTGTAGTTATTTTTGCGATCACAGCATCGAGGGCATCGATGTCGCTTTTTTGAATTTTAATAAACCGGTCAGCTAGGTAGCCCCATTTATCGCCGATATAGACGCTGGGTAACTCAGGATTTTTAAAGTCAGTCAGGATCTCAACATTAGACATCAAGGCAGGAGTCGTCAGTTGATGCTCTTTCGCAAACGCGGCGGCATCTTGCTTGGTGTCATGGGAGAAGACAAAAAACACTTGGTTACTTTTTCGGTTATGCTTCCGAGCCAGTTGCTTCAGCTCCGGCATCAAGACCTGACAAGGTTCGCACCAGCTAGCAATGAAGATGACAACAACTGAATGTCCGCGCGTGGGTTTGAAGGCCAATGTCTCGTCACTACTTATCGATTCCCCTGAGAATTTGGGGAAATTTAAAACCTTTCCTGGATTGTATTCGCGTTGGGGGCCACTGGCAGCTGGGGCTTCCGCTGGCGCCTTTTCAGGCGCGGGCTTTTCCGAGGCCATGGCCCATTGAGTCGTAGCTAAAGCTAGAAGTAGGAATGGAAACAAAAACCGAGACATATTGGTGCTCCTCGGGGGCGTGGTCTATACTTAAGTCTACCATGATCCCGAGCATAAAGGTGTCAGGATGTTACCAGACCGCGGAAAAAAATTTTTAGATGCTTGGACTTTCGCGTGGCCGGTGATGAATGTTCTTATCGGTGGCCGTTCTTCGATTGATTTGCCTGAAATCCAAATCGCAAGCCACGAAGAGGCTACTGCATTTATTAAAAGTTATGGGTATGACCCGGATAAAACTTATGATGCTCGCCTCATGCACGCAACCATTTGTGAGGCGTTGGGTTTCATTGAGCGGTGGTTGATGCCGAAAGAGTGGCGTAAGGGTGTGCAGCCACCAGAAGAGGTGCTGCTTTGCTCCGATCCGAGGGACCTACTTGTTTGGGCCTGTGATCGCAGGCCGGAGCACTCACAGATGCGAATTTGGAGCTGCGCGATTCTTCGTGTCATGCATACGATCGCTCATATTGAGGGTGCTTTTCGTTATTCCGATATCGATATTGCGCGCGATGAAATTACCTCGAGATTTCAGTCCATTGTTGCCTACGATGAACGTGGAGACACATGGATACAGCAAGGCGATCATCGTATAAAGGTACACAAACTTGACTGGAAAACCCTCAAATCACGGGAGTCGGTACTTTTAAAGCTTTTACATAAACGGGCAAACGTCGCTGAGACGATCTACGATATGCTCGGGCTGCGCATTGTTACGGAAACGCAAAGCGACGCCATGCAAGTTGTAAAAATACTCTATAAAAGCCATGTAATAAGTTTTCCCAATGCCATCCCTTCCCGAAGTCGCAACTCGTTGCTCGATGCAGATGAGTTTCGAGTGAGGCTCGACCAGCTGAGGGGAGAGTATTTAACTGGCAAATTGACCGATGAGCAATTTCAGGTGGCCGTTGAGCAACTTGAAGTGTCTCCACCCAGTGACGACAAAGAAAACCTGCATAGTGGTCGGGAATACCGTGCCATTCAGATGACCAGCCGTCAGTTGATCAGAACGCCGAGGCCGCTGACTGTCCTGAGAAAAAGTTTGCAGTCGGAAATTGACTTGGCAGGCAAGACGGCGGCTCCAAAACGTCAGCTTGAGGAGCTTGTTGCTGTTTTGCGTAATATTGCCAAGCTGTCTGGCGACGATGAATTTTCATTTTTTCCATTTGAGATTCAGATCATGGATAAAAAGTCTTGGGAGGTTAGCACCGTTGGTAAGGCCTCTCACTTGCGGTACAAGAAAAGTCAGCTAAAAGCTGCTCGGCGTCGTGTTCTTAACGAGGTTTTACCGCTCCAGTAGTTCGTGATCAGTGCGCGTTTTAAGAGCGCCTTGGTCAAAACTTTAAATAGGCTGATCGACCCCGGCTTTTTATCGCCGAGGGTCGTTCAAGGTGCGGGGGTCTTACGTGAGACCTGTGTTGTGAGGATAGCTTCGGAAGGATCTCTTGATACCCGGTCTGCTAGCTTTGCGCCGGCGGCTGGACTGAGTCGAACCTCTAGATCAAACTCAAATCACTTACCTTAGGTGCATTCACCAGGAGCACGAGCTGGTGGTGGGATCAACCCTCGAAACCTTGATCCATCAAGGTTCCAAAGGGGGATTCGGTGAAGTGCCAAAAAACTTTAGGCAAAAGCTGAATTAGGCATAAAAAAATCAATTAATTCAGAGTGTTAAATTTACTTGGCTAGGACGCGATCAAGGGGTATCGTACCGTGCCATAATTTTTTTGATTTGATTTGATTTGATTTGATTTGATCGACCAGACAGAGCTCGCGCCCATAGCTCTCACGAGGAATAGGTTTTTGAATCACTCCCGCGTAGCGTCTCCATCAGTCTTTTCAGCTGGATGGATTACATGGTTGGCCTGGAGGCAGTTCATTGCCCGCCGCCAAGGCGGCGGCTTGTCCTTTATGACTGTGGTATCCATTGCGGGTGTCGCAATAGGCGTTGGTGCGCTGGTGCTGGTGCTCTCAGTGATGGGAGGGTTCGAGTCAGATCTGCGCCGCAAAATGTTGAGCGGTGAGCCTCATCTTGAGGTTATCTCTGCAACCAATGCGCTCGGTGGATTTAGCCTCAAAGAGTATCCGATTGCAGGTTTTAAAAAACTTATTCCTGAAGCTTCGGCCATTGAACCTTTTGTAACTAGTGACGTAGTTTTGAAACGTCGAGGCTTTGTCACGGCCGCTATTTTGATCGGCGTACGACGGGAGATGGAAGGCACAAAACTCTGGGCCTTTGATGATTCCTTTAGTCAGGGCGAGTTTGCGGATCTATTTAAAAAACGAAAGCCAGAGATTCCGCAGCAAGCCGGAGTTTTTGATGAATTGCCTGGCATTGCTCTTGGCAGTAAGCTCGCGCTTCAGATCGGTGCTGATGTGGGCGATGAAATTACAGTTATAAGTCCTCAGGCTTCGGCGTCAACAGCCCTTGCCGGCGGAACATTGGCAAGGCGTTACGTAGTCACGTCTAAGATCATGACAGGTCAAGCTAGTTACGACAGTAAATGGACCGTCGCTTCCATAGAGGAGGGACGATATTTTATGCCTGACTACGATCCCTCCCTTGCCACCGACGAGTACGTTACGGGCGTGGCCGTAAATGTGCCTAATCCGATGGCGATTGATCAGGTGGCTAGTCGGCTAAAAAAATGGGCAGATCTATCTCCAAAGACTTGGCAAATGACAAATAAGTCATTGCTCTTTGCGCTTAAACTAGAGAAATTCACGATGGGTGCAATCTTGATGCTCATTGTGCTTGTGGCTGCGTTCTCGATCAGTGGAACGATGATCATGACCGTATTTCATAAGCGTGGCCAAGTTAGCATACTGCGTTCGCTCGGGATGAGTCAGAAGGAAGTTCTGCAGCTTTTCTTAGCGCATGGACTTGTCATTGGCACCGTGGGCGTGGCGTTTGGTCTCGGATTTGGACTTCTAGCGTGTCATTTGATTCAGTTTACGAAACTTTTTCCGTTACCAGAGGGGATTTACCATCTGCGGATGCTACCAGTAAAGTTTCTACCATTTGAGTACGGGGTGATCTGTGTGTGTGCATGGGGCTTTGCCCTGATTGCATCGGCATATCCAGCCATGGCCGCCTCTCGGCAGAATCCTAGCGATGGAGTCCGGTGCGAATGATGCAAACAAGTCTTCAACAACAAAAAATCATCGCGCTTGAGGGTGTTCGCAAAGAATACACGATTGACGCTGCGCGAGTGGAGGCTTTGCGGGGTGTGACAGTAAGTGTTCCTGAGGGAGCCATGGTGGCCGTCACCGGCAAGAGCGGCGCAGGAAAAAGCACTCTTCTCCACATTATTGGGACTCTCGACCGACCAACTGCTGGACGAGTCTTGATCAATGGCATCGATGTCTCAGCCTTGACCGACCGCGAATTAAGTCGATTTCGCAGCCGGAGTATTGGCTTCATTTTTCAGATGCACAATTTATTGCCAGAATTTTCCGCGATGGAAAACGTCATGATGCCAGGCATCATCGCAGGCATGCGTATATCAGACCTGCGGGACCGTGCCGCAGGACTGCTGTCATCCGTAGGGCTAGAGTCCAGATTCAATCACAAACCTGGTGAGCTTTCTGGTGGTGAGCAGCAGCGCGTTGCGATTGCTCGCGCCCTGTTTATGGCGCCGCCTTTGCTGGTGGCTGATGAACCAACGGGGAATCTTGATCGTCGAACCAGTATTATGATTCAAGACTTGTTGCTGGAACTGGTCAGCGCACAAAAAATGACTTTGGTTTTAGTGACTCATGATATGGAACTTGCGGCACGTCTTCCATCACAGATTGTAATGGAAGACGGCGGAATCATTCGAGATGAGGTAGTGCATTGAATTCGATTGCGAAACAATTGCGGTTACGGCCGCTGCTTATTTGTAGCGTTTATGTGGGCTTGCTTACGGCGCTGAGTTTTTTTGCTTGTGATTCGTTGGCGCAAACAGCTCCAACACCAACAAAACCAGTGAAAAAAAACGCCTCAACCGTTAAACAGAAGCCTGCCAGCGCAAAAGTCGCGACTCCGGCTAAAACAAAGAAAAAACCAAGTAACAAGCTGAAGTTAGACAGCCCTGCCGTCGGACAGACTGGACTGCCTTTGCCGGCGCCGGCAAAACTTGAGAGAAAAACATCGAACCTGATTGAAGATATTGTCGTGCGTGGTAATGGCCGTGTTGAGGCTGACGCTATCATCGCGATGATTAAGTCAAAACGTGGGAGTGAGCTGTCCGAGTCAATCGTTAGAGAGGATTTGGAAACACTTTACAATCTTGGATACTTTAGTGATTTGCGCTTTTTCAGGAAAAACACGTCGTCAGGAGTCGTGTTGGTTATTCAAGTAGCAGAAAAGCCGGCGATCACCGCGGTGACCTTCGAAGGGCTTTCTGAAGTCAAAGAAGATGACATTAAAGAGAAATTGGAAACAAAGCTCTTCACAATCGTGAATGAGGCGACCATCAACGGCGATCTCCGAGCTATTGAGAAGGTCTACGCAGATAAGGGGTTTTATCTCGCCAGAGTTTCGTACGCGCTTGAGAAGACAGGGGCTAACGAGGTTACCCTCAAATACATGGTAGACGAAGGCGGCATGGTCCAGGTCTCCGATGTTTCGATTGTTGGCAATGAGCATTTTACTGACGCCGATCTCATTCAAAAGATGGCAAGCCAGCCCTTTACTCGTGCCTCGTCCTTTGGATCCTCGGCATTATTTAAAGACGACTTTGTAAAAAACGATCTTGGAATTTTACAGTGGATCTACAAAGACCAGGGCTTCGCTGAAGTTCAGGTTGCTAAACCACATCAGGTCATGGATCCCGATCGCCAGTTTGTCAAAATCACCTATAAAATTGAAGAAGGACTTCAATACAGCGTTGGATCTCTCGATCTATCCGGCGACCTTTTGTTCCCAAAAGAAGAGCTCGTAACTGCCATGAAGTTAAAAAGTGGCGAACTCTTTCGTTACGGGCAATTTATGAAAGATCTTGAACTTTTAACCGATAAATACGGCGATCTTGGTTTTGCATATGCCGACATTAACCCTATTGTCACGTTTGATCGGGAAAAGAAGTTAGCCAATATCAATTACGAGGTTGCCAAGGGCGAGAAAATCTATTTTGGCGACATGACCATCATTGGAAACTCTAAGACTCGGGACAATGTGTTGAGGCGAGAGTTCAAGGTAAACGATGCGGAACTCTATAGCTCAACTGGTTTATCAAACACACGCAAGGAGTTGTCACGACTTGGCTTCTTTGAGGACGTGCAAATATTAAAAGAGCGAAACGGAAGAGACGAGACAGTCCTGGATCTTCGGTACAAAGTTAAGGAAAAGCCAACCGGCCAGCTGCAGGCCAGTGTTGGCTATGCGCCTCAACAAAGTGGCTCTTCGAAAGCAGGCTTTTTTGGTCAAGGTGCTTACGATGAACAGAACCAATCAGGGCGTGCATACAAGACCAGCTTTCACGCAAAGTGGGATGGTTCTCGCAATTACTCCTTCGACTTGGGATTCACTAACCCCCGTGTGGATGACACTTTGTGGTCAGCGGGTACAAATCTAGAGTATTCGCACGCGGTGCAGCAGATTATCGCTGATGTTGAGGCGGAAGAGAAAAGAACCGGCGCCAGTATTTTTGTTGGTCGGAAAATTATCGAGGAAGTTGCGGGTCGTATGACCCTGCAGTTCCAAAAAACAGATCAGACTTCCGACCAGTATTTGGTCGATAAATTTCAGATGCGCGGCATGCAGAAGTCCATGATCTTCTCGCTATTCAGATACGCCACTGACAACAATATTGCTCCCACCGAGGGCAGTGAGTTGAGGTTGGATCATCGGGTCACGGGCGGGCCACTTCTTGGTGGTGATTACCGATATCAAGAAACCTCTTTGGATGCGGCTTACTATTATCCAGTAGATTTCTCCGAGACATTTAGAACTTACTTCCGTTTGTCGGGTAGCATCTCATACATCTATTCATATATGGGTTCGCAAGTACCATTCATTGAGCGATATCGCTTGGGTGGCTACAACGATATGCGAGGATTTGATTGGCACGATCTAGGTCCAAAGTTCTATATGTACCGTGCCCCTGGGTTTGAGCCAAAAGTTTATAATCGCGGCGGTGACAAGAAATTATTGTTCCAATTTGAGTATTTTGTTCCTTTGATTCCGGAGGCTGGAATCAAAGCTTTGGCGTTTATGGATGTTGGTCGGGTCTATGATGATCCGGAACTGATTTCTCTCAAGAACATGTCGCGTGACGTGGGCTTTGGATTCAGATGGCAAACACCAATCGCCCCTTTCAGGTTTGAGTGGGCTTACCCAGTTGTTGACGGTAAACTAGGGGACCCTCAACCCATATTTAGTATTGGATTCTGATAAGTGTTTGGGCATGGCAGCGTGTGTTTGGATTAAATCAATTTGCAATCATAATGAGGAGAACGGGCATGAAGATGTATAAAATTCTTGGAGTTATTTCGGCCGTTGTGTTGCTTTCAAGTCAGGCCCTTGCTGCGAAGTATGGCATCATCGATATGCAGGCGGTGATCATGAACGTTGCTGAAGGTAAGGCGGCGCGTGCCGATTTGGAGAAAAAGATTAAAGCTAAGGAAGTCGAGTTCAATAAAAAACGTGAGGAACTCGACAAAATGAACAAAGAGTTTCAATCCCAATCAGCACTCATCAGTGAAGAAGCTCGGATCAACAAGCAAAAGGATTTCCAGGAAAAGTTCCTTGCCCTGAGAAATGATGAGATGTCATTTCGCGAGGGAATAAAGCGTGACGAGCAAAAAGCAACCCAAGGGATTGCCGCAAAAGTTGAGGGAATCGTCCAAAAAATGGCTAAGGACAAAGGCCTTGAGGCTGTTTTTGAAATCAATAATGCTGGATTGCTCTACTTGAGCCAACCGGTCGATCTAACCAAAGAGGTTATCGACTCGTATGGGAAGAAAAAATAAGCTGACGGGATCCCTTTTGAGGAGTTGAGTGTAATGGAGTTTAAAATGCCCATGGACGTGGTTGCGATACAGAGGGCTATCCCTCATCGTTACCCGTTCTTGTTTATCGATCGCGTGCTGGAGGCTAAAGCGTTTGATAACCTGATTGCGATTAGAAATATCACCATTAGTGATCCCGCGCTGCAAGGGCATTTCCCGAATAATCCAATTGTTCCTGGTGTTGTTATCGTCGAGGGCGCGGCACAGGCGGCTGGGGTTCTTGGTCGAATCAGCTTAGGCCAGCTTTCCGACTGTCTTTTCACCGAGATTACAGAGGCTCGTTTTCGCAAGCCTGTAGTTCCAGGTGACGTGTTGCGTTACGATATTAAGATGACCAAACATCGTGGCGTATTTCTCTGGTTTGAAGCTCAAATGAGCGTCGATGAGGTCGATGTCGCGTACGCAAAATTCAGTGCTTTAATGAAGTAGAGTGATTAATGAGCCAATCTAACGAAACAAAAATTCATCCTACCGCTATTGTTGAACCAGGTGCGGAGCTCGGTGTTGGTGTGTCTATTGGGGCATATTCAATCGTGGGTCCCAAAGTTCAGATCGGCGATCACTGTCAGGTGGATTCGCACGTGGTGATGACTGGTCGGGTAAAGTTAGGCAAAAATAATTTGGTATCCTCATTCGCCAGTGTTGGGTCAAGGCCACAGGATCTCAAATACCGCGGCGAGGACTCTGAATTGGTGATTGGTGACAGCAATATGTTCCGAGAATATTGCAATTTGTCGTTAGGCACCGAAGGCGGTGGCGGAAAGACAGTTATCGGAGATAACAATCTATTTATGGTTTACACCCACGTTGCCCATGATTGTCAGGTTGGTAATCGCATTATTGCGGCCAACTGCGTAGCATTGGCAGGTCATACGATGGTCGATGATGGTGCGGTGTTGGGCGGTCTTTCTGCGGTGCACCAATTTTGCCGAGTCGGGCGGCTTGCCATGATTGCCGCAGGTGCCGTTGTGACCCAGGACGTGGTTCCCTTTGGGATGGTTCATGGTGATCGCGCCCGAATTAATGGTTTAAACGTTGTGGGCCTAAGGCGTCTGGGTGTCAAAAACGCAGATCTTCAGGCGATAAAGTCCATGTATCATCTGGTCTTCGATTCAAGCTTAACGCTCGATGACGCGATCAGCCGGATCATCAAGGACGTTGAAGACTCTGAGTACCGTCGTGTCTGGCTGGATTTCCTTAAAGACAGCGAACGAGGGCTATGTCGATAAAGACCAGTAAGAGCTATCTGATCTCGGCTGGTGAGTTTTCAGGAGACCTCCTTGCAGCAGAGTTGGTGCACGCTTTGCGCGACGTGATGCCTGACTACACGCCTTACGGTATCGCAGGTGAGACCATGGAAAGAGCCGGTGTCCAGTCGCTGGCGACGGTTTCTGAATTATCCGTGATGGGTATAGTCGACGTCGCGCGTCGAATTAACGATATCAGGATGATTGAGAGTCGCATTCTGGCATGGGTTGATCGGCACAAGCCAGAGTTTGCCGTATGTGTTGATTTTCCGGGCTTTCATTTTAGATTAGCCGAGCAACTTCACTTGCGTGACATTCCGGTCTATCAATACGTCGCACCCAAGGTTTGGGCCTGGGGTCGTGAGCGCGTAGGTCAGCTGCGAGATCACTTCAAGGCTGTTTTCGGCGTGTTGCCGTTTGAGGAGGAGTTTTTTCTCCAGCACGGCGTTCGCTATTCCTATGTGGGTTCTCCCCACTATGATCGGGTCAATAAAATCAATCTTATCCCAGGAGATCTCGGTCTTCCCACTGAGAGGCCTATTATTGCATTTTTACCTGGTAGCCGAATGAGCGAGTTGCGCCGAATTTTACCGATCATGGTCGAGATTCGGCGAGAACTTTTAAAGCTTAATCCAAATCTGATGTGCGTCATTCCAATCGCAAGCGGCCTAAAATGGGACGACGTCGCTGAAATCATTGGTGATGATTCTGTAAGAAAAAAGGTCGGCTTTGGCTGGGATTATGCGGGATTTCGTTGGATTGAAGGGGCTTCGATTGAGTTAATGAAGGTTGCTCGGAGTGCGGTCGTTGCCTCGGGAACCGCGACATTGGAGTGTGCGATCGCTGGTACTCCGATGGTTGTGGTTTATGCTATGAGTGAGATCAATTATGCAATTGCCAAACGTGCAATTTCGGTGCCATGGATCAGTCTGGTTAACCTTCTAATGAATGCTAATGTCGTTCAGGAACACGTTCAGCACATTGATCCCCGCAAGGTTGCAGCTGAAGTGTATGAGTTATCCAAAGATTCGTTGGCTCGTAAGCAGACATTAACGCAGCTCGACGCGCTTGTGCGCAGACTCGAGTCGGGCGCCGCGCAAAAGGCGGCTGATTTGATCCTTCAGGACATCAAGCCGAGGAGTGTCTGATATGCCGGCGGCTGCGAAGATGGATTTGCTTGGATTTTTGAGTCGTTTCATCCTGGTGCCTGTAATTCGTCAAAGGCGAGTCTTATTATCAGCACTCATTGCGCTGATTGTTTTAGCTGTTTCTCAAGCTTTAGCGTTGGTCATTAGCAAGGGATTTTTGACGGCGTTTTTCACCGATCCAAACAAGCCTTATGTGAGCCTGACTGAGCTTTTGCCAGCAAAGTTTTTGACTTATTTGCCAAATGCTTTCAGCCTCGAGATACCAAGTGACGATATTGTTTGGCTGGTGCCCGCCAGTATTTTTGCGGTAGGTCTTTTGAAGGCTGGTGCATCATATGTTTATAGCTTTGGCCTTGCTCGCCTTTCTCTGAAAGTGGCGCAAAATTATCGGGAGCGTGTTTTCGAGGCTGTTTTGCAGCTGCCCTGGTTACAATCATCCGGGCGAAGTCCAGGTGATTGGATGACAGTTATTATGGCTGACGCCATGTTTATTCAGTCTCGGCTAACTGATTTTTTAGTCGCTTTTGTAAAAGATGTCGTATTGATAATTTCTTGTATGGTTACCTTGGCGTTTGTTCATCTTCCCGCCGCTATCGTTTTAATCTGTCTTGCGCCACTGATAGCTTGGAAAATGGGAAGGACCGGTCGAAAAATCGCCTGGTATGCTGAGGCGTTTCAACGGGAGCTTGGGGCACTTGCTGGCATGCTTTTGGGAATTAGAGAGCGCTTTAGGTTTATGCGAGCCCAGCACGGTGAGAGCTTAGAGTGTGAGATGTTTGCTGAGCGCAACCGTCAATATCTCAAAATGATGACCGGCTCCATTTTTGTAAGGTCCATTGTGGCGCCAGGCATGGAATGGTTTGGATTTATTTTGTTCGCAGCCTTTATTTTTGGTTGGAGTCGAAAGTGGCCTTACTTTGATGTCGCACCTGATCTTGTCCTGCAGTTTTTTATTTCCCTGGGTTTGATCCTAAAACCCGTACGTGAATTGGGTGAGCAGGTTGCTAGATTGGGCGAGACGATCGGTGGTCTAAAGCGATCCATGGCGGTAGTAAACGCAGTTCAGTTACGCACCAACCCTGATTCCATCATCTCTGAATTGCCAGATGGAGAGGCAAGGGCAGCTAGCATTGTGATCAGCAGGCTTGAGGTTGATTACGGTGAACGTGTCGCTTTAATTGCTGACGATCTCGTGATCAATCCAGGCAAAACCATTGCCGTTGTAGGCCCGAGTGGATCTGGAAAGAGTTCATTATTGCGCGTTTTGGCGGGATTAGTTCCCCCACAAAAGTGGCAGGCCAACGTGCCTTGGCTTGAGATTCGTACACGTAGTGCCATGGTTAGCCAAGCGCCATTTCTGTTCAAAGACAGCTTAAGAAAGAACCTGCTCTACGGTTTGACGGCAGCTAGTGATCTTACAGAAGCAGAGCTTTCGATTTGGCGTTCGCTCGCGACCGTCAACCTCGAAGAATTGATAAAAAGCATGCCTGATCAGCTTGATTCGTCATTTAATCCATTAGATGCCAATCTTTCCGGTGGACAGGTTCAGCGTCTCGTCATTGCAAGGGCTTTGTTGCGAAATCCAACACTCATGTTACTAGATGAGGCGACCTCTGCTGTGGACGTCGCGTCAGAATTGGATATCACTAGTAGATTGGTCGATGATGCGAAATCAAACGGGAGATGTCTCATTTCTGTCACGCATCGTTTGCAGTGGTTATCTTTTTACGATGAGATTTGGTTCGTGGAAGGGGGGCGAGTGATCAGAAAGGCACCGCTAAATCAGATGATGGATTTCGATCGGTTTCGGAGGTTTCTATCAGCCGAGGTTCCCGAATGATTTACCTTTGGCCATTTGAGTTGTTATTTCGCTTTTTGGTTGCGTGTCGAAATTTCTTGTACAACCTCCAGCTTGTTCCGGTCCGACGTTTGCCTGGCAAGGTCATTTCGGTCGGAAATATCGGCATCGGCGGAACGGGAAAATCACCCCTTGTCATCGAGTTTGCAAAAAAGATCTTTTTAGCAGGCGGTAGACCTGTTGTTTTGACTAGGGGCTATAAGAGCGGGCTGCAAGAGGGTGAGTGGCAAATTCTGCGTAATGGAAAAGTTGTAGCGGGCGTTTCTAGGCCCGAGGTCGCTGCGGATGAAGCGCTGATGGAGTCTATGGCGTTGCCGGAGGTTTACGTTGTTGTTAGCGCGAATCGTTATATGGCCGCTCAAGAATTCTTGAAACTCACTGGCGAGTGGGCGCCCACTCACTGGATCCTTGATGATGGATTTCAGCATCGACAGATTCATAGGGATATTGATGTTGTCGTCATCGATGTTCGAAATCCTTGGGGACCATGTCTACCAGTTGGTCGATTCCGGGAATCAAAATCCGCGTTAAAACGCGCCTCTGTGGTTATTCTGACCAAGTCGTTGAGTGCCGTGCAGTCAGAGGAAATTTCAAAACAAGTTCGCCATCTTAATCAAAATTGTCTTGTTTATGAGGCGAGATTTACACAGGCATCTCTGCGGCAGGTATGTGGCGATGAATCGGGTGCTGGTGAAAATTATGCTTTAGTTTGTAGTATTGCTAATCCAAAAGACGTGGCCGAGGGTCTCAAAGCTCAGGGTTTAAGCGTAACATCTGTGTTTGCTTTTACGGACCATTCAAGAATTAACCCAGAGAGAATCGTGCAAGCCCATAGGAATTTTCAGCGTATTGTCACTACAGAGAAGGACTGGGCACGTGACAGGCCTTCTTTTGAACGCTTGGCGATGCCGGTATTTATTGCTCCAATTACCGTCGAGTGGCAAGGATTTGAGCCTGAATTTTTAACTAATTAATCCAATGAAAATGGTCCCTTACAGTCGAGATTCAGAGTGACATTGCAAACTGCCGAAAGGTCCCAAAGGAGGAACAGCCTTGCAAGCGTTTTTCATATCCATATTTTTTGCGATTCTTGCTCTGTCATGTGGACGGACGGAGCAGAAAATCGAGCTTAAAAACCGCCTGCTGGAAGAGGTGAAGGACCCTAATTGTAAACTCCGGGATTGTCCTGAGATAGCCTATAAATTAGTTGATAGCTCTGATGTTGATATAACTTCAAAGGTCTTTGAGGGTGTTCAAGGTTCTCAAATTGATTGGACCATCAAAGTAAAATCGACGGCGCCTGCGGGCCGCATCAAAATAGCGCTAGCAGAGTCGCCCAATTGGATTAAGAAAAGAGAGTCCAGTGTCGCCGGTTCTCTGCAGCTTTATGGGCGTCCTGATAATGCTGTGACAGAAAACATCATCAGGTTTCTTGCTCGTGATATTTCCCGGTGCGCGGCCCTTGAGAAGACCACCAAGGAGTGCTCGAACCCCAAAACATCTTTGGCAGATTATGACAAGATTATTACGCTGAAATATTCAATCAGGCCAGCTTCCCCTTAATTTCTTGAAATATTCGACTCACAACCCTTGCCCTCCCGCATTGATAGGTGCTCTAGAGATGGTTGTAAATAGTCTTATTTATGATTAATCTCGAAGATCGAGTTTAAATCGTTAGATCCGCAGCGTGTGAGAGAACGTGGTGATTTCCCATAAAAAAGAGCCTACAGAACGACTCACGGTCCATCTAGCGGCTGAGATTTGGCACGCTAAAAAAGAGCGTGGCAAGATTGTTTTTAAGGCCGAAAAAGATGCGGCAATGACCGTAGATCAGCAGGGTAAAATTGTGAGGGTTAGCTCCAGGACGGAAGTTAGCCAGCAAGTCTCTGATGGTTTGGTTACATGCGTTGATCACGGGAATAGCTATATTGTGCCCGGTTTTATTGACGCGCACTTACATTGCCCACAGCTAGACGTGATTGGCTCGGGCGGTCAGCCGCTACTAGGTTGGCTTGATAAGTATGTCTTCCCGGCCGAGGCTCAGTTCTGTCATCAATCGGTTGCTAAGGCGGGTGCCAAAAGACTAACTCGTGAACTTCAGCGCCACGGCGTGACAACCGCAGCTGTGTTTTCAACCGTGCATGCGGTGGCGACTGATGAGCTTTTTTCTGAATTTGATGCTACAGGTCTTCGCCTGGTCTCTGGTAAGACGTCCATGGATTGTGGAGCTCCCCATAATTTGATGCAAGATCCGGAATCCGACATGGTGGACCAGAACGTCTTAATTAATAAGTGGCACGGCAAAAATGGTCGATTGTTTTATGCGATAACTCCGCGATTTGCACTGAGTTGTACTAAAGAGATGTTCCGCAAGCTGTCGGATCTACGAGCGGACTTTCCAACTTGTTTTGTTCAGACACATATCAGTGAAAATCAAAACGAAGTTCTAGCTGTTCGCGACGCATGGAAGGCGCACAAAGATTATCTCGCCGTCTACGAGGATTTTGGTCTACTCGGCGACAAAACCCTGCTTGCGCATGGTATCTACCTTTCAGATGATGAGTTCAAACGAATAGCGAAAAATCGCGCTAGGATTGTGCACTGTCCAACGTCAAACACGTTTCTTGGCAGTGGTCTATTTCCACTTGCTCGCGCCTTGGATGCCGGTGCAACCGTCTGCCTTGCGTCTGATATTGGCGGAGGTACATCTCTATCCCCTTGGCACACCATGCTGGAAGCTTACAAAGTTCAAGCACTCCAAGGAGCGTATTTGTCTGCCGGTGAGTTACTGTACTACGGAACCTTGGCCGGTGCTGAAGCCCTCGGCATGGATTCTATTTGTGGTAGTCTTGAGCCCGCGAAGGCGGCTGATTTTGTCGTAATAAGTCCAAGGCGGAATCAATTATTAGCCGAGCGCATCGCCAAAACCAGCTCCCCGGAGGAGCGTCTTTTTGCGTTTATAACATACGGTGACGACCGTGTGGTTGATGCCACCTATGTCTCTGGACGCGAAATTTATCGCCACCATTAAATTTTTTAGCAATTAATGGGTCCGTCTTGGGTCCCGCAGTTCGAGGGTCTTCAGTAGGATCATGGTCAGTAGTATAACGATTCCTGGCAGCCAAAAAGCCGCTGAGAACCCCGCAAGATCCGCGAGGGTGCCAGTTAAATAGTTCATGGAAGCCAGAGCTGCTTGCATGCCCGATAGGGTCCAGAGAAGAAGCGTTCGATCCCTATCAGGAAAGCGTAGTCCAAGCCAAGTGACGAATAACGGGAATACCGGCCCGACTAATCCAACTCCAGGTAGTAAAATTGGCCAATTGAATATTCTCCCGAGCGAAAAACAGAGAAGTGCCGCAAATAGTGAAGCCCAAATAATGATCCTGTGCCAATTAGGTGTTGCCCAGAGCCCACAAATAATTCGGGTCACAAACATTAAGGCGAAAAATCCGGATGTGTAGGCTGAAGCCGCTCGAATCGAAAAATTTTGCTCACGTACCAGATAAGTCGACAACCACGTTGATGTGAGAGTTTCCCCTACGACGTACATAATCAGCGTTAAAACCGCGAGAACATGCAGTGGCTCAAGGGTGATTGGCTGGTGTTGATGGCGCTGGTCTTTTTGTTCAATAGAATCTCTAATTTTAAATTTAATGAATACAGCCAGTGACAATGCAAATGGCGCGGCGAAGACGAACAGATAGGGCCATTTGGTGGGCTCTACCAAAACTAAACCCGCCAGCCACGGGGCAAAAAATGAACTCAAACCATAGATTGAATGGAGGGCGGCCATCATTTGGCCGCGCCGGCTATCTTCAGCTCCCGCTTGCACAAACAGGTTTGCCAAAGATCCAAGGGTGGAGAGACAGCCGCCAATGAGGGCACCCCAAAGCAAAATCCGCGGTTTAGAATCGATGGCTAACGCTGCAGCGCAGACAATGGATGTGTAAATAAGTATCACTATACCAATCTGTTTAAGGGGCCGTTTATTAAGGATAGGCATCAGTAGCCAGGTGCTGATCATAGCCACCAAGTTACCCAGGGAGATAATCAAGCTGGCGTCCTTATAGTCCATATCCATAAGATCAACGACCGCGGGGAGCAGTGGACCGCGCAGGTTGTCGATCCACGCAGCGAGGCACAACAGCCCGGCACCACAAAAGAAAAACGACCAACGCATAGTATTCAGCCTTTCTTGACAGTCGGATGCCGTAGGCGTAAGTTCACTGGCCTATGCAATTTGACTTATTTCATAGTATCGGTCGTATCGATACGCTCAAGCCTATTCCGGCTGATCGCGATATTTTTAGGGCATTTTTTGAGCAGTGCAGCTTAGGCGAGCAGCTGGGCTATGGAACGATGTGGGTTGCGGAGTCGCACTTTTCAAGTGAAGTCCAGAAATCTCACGTAAAACCAGTCATTCCGAACTACCACGGTGAGGTTGGGCTGAATGCGGACTCCTGTCAGCTGGCCCAAATGGTTTTCGCCAAGACAAAAAAAATAGCTTTTGGTACCGCGATTTACAACATTGTTGGAGGCAACGGTGGGCCGATTGCGGCCGCAGATCGCATTCGTTCTCTGGCTTACCTAAATAGTCTGTCGGATAATCCTCGCCATTTACATATCGGTGTGGCCGCGGGGCGATTCCCCTATATCAATCAGCCATTTGGAATTGTTCCCAGAGACAAAGTGGAAGCCACGCTTTGGCCACAGTACTCACGTTTAATTTTTATCGAAGCTCTGGAAATTTTTCTGCGTTTGAGTCGAGGCGAGACGATTGCCTCTGCCGATGTTACTAACTGGAAAATTGATCGGTCTTTTTTCCGTTCTGATGAAGAATTCATGGCTACGAAAGCGAAATTAGGGTTGG
>JBIJBX010000168.1:0-5573 GCA_044344995.1 Oligoflexales bacterium
CGATGACTTCGTTAACTATCAGAAGCGTTGGAATTTTGAACCTCTTCGCTTAGTGCCTGCCATGACGGAACAAGACTACCTAGGATGGATGAACTTTGTTTTGGGATCTCATGATCCTTTGGCTAGAGATCACGGCTTGAAGTACGCCGATCTTGACCTATTTAACCTGTCGTTTACGCCGCCAGAGCAGTTGGAAAAAATTCATGCCGAGATGGCTGTGCGCTACCGTGAGAGCGGACGGCTGTGGAGCAGAGACCGTATGCCACGCACTGTGCTGGTTTTTGTCGATAAGAGTCATCGGCGCGCCAAAGAGATGGCCGAGCATTGTTTTGATACCTACATCGAAGCCATGCGAGGTACAGTCGTATTACCGCCAAAAGATCAGTTGATGGCAAGAGCTTTAATTGGCGATCCAGCCGCCATCAGGGATCAGTTGCATCCAGACAGTGAAAGCGCATTTAATCAGCGGGACAGACTGATGTTGTGGTTTGAGTTTAATCAGATTGATGCCGATTCTATTTCAAATCAGATGCGTATGTTTGCTGAGGAGATTTTACCTCATGTGGGGTGTGAACCTTGAGTGAGTTGATTGACGCCAAGCCAATTTTTGCCTTTACGCGAAAAGGGATCACAGAAGTGGTTGTCCATGGTTTGTTGGCCCTCAAACACCAGGGTGCGCCGTTACGATCTGATGCTGCATCGACCGTGATTGTCACGCGTTCACTTTTAAAGCCTTGGCAGGCATTGGCGACGGGCGGTATTGATCGACACCATCCTTTTTGGGCCATGGGATTTGCATCCCATAGTGGTCAGGCGCAGCATTTGGATCAGCTTCGACAACTCATAGCCTATAGTGGCGCCAATGAATCCAACTTAGTTTGCCCGCGAACATTTCCACTCGATACGAATGAGGCGGCTGTCATGCGCGGTTCGGGCTTAGCGGCGTCGAGATTGCATCACCCTTGCGCGGGTAAGCACCTATTGATGTTAGCAGCAGCAACAAAAGAGAATGCGCCGCTGGAGTCATATTGGCATGAGGATCATCCGATCCAAAAGAGAATTCAGGCATTAGTGGGTCGTGAGGCCAGTGAAAAGTTAACGTGGGTGACTGATAGTTGTGGCGTGCCTGTGGCCGCGATGCCCGTGCGTGCGTTAATGAATATGTATGAACGACTGGCTCTGGATACTTCAGAGGCAGTTATGGATTTAAAAGCCCTTTGGACAGGCAATCCCAAATTGGTGGGTGGGGCGCGGCGGTTGGATACAGACCTGGGTGAAGTTGGTGGTGGTCGCTTGATCGCTAAAGAGGGTGCTGATGGTCTTCTATTTATCCAGACGTTGCCCGATAAAAATGGCAGCGTTGCTGGGTGTTTTGTCAAGCTATCGTCTGGGCACAATTTGGCCCACCTTGGTATTGCGCTGTGGAGTCTCTTATCAACTCGTGAGGATCTTAACCCAGCGCTAGTTGATTTGCGGGCATACTTGCGCAGTAGACTTGAGGAATGGGTTCCCAAAGACCAAGCCTTGGAAATCCTATACAAGCCATGAGTTCATCATTTACGCGCAAAGAGTTTATTGTCCCAACGGGTCAATCAGAAATCAGGATTGATCAATTTCTTGCGACCGTTATGCCAGATATTTCAAGGCGAAAAATTCGTCAAATTCTGGATGTAGGTGGCTGTTACGTCAATAATAAGCGAATGCATATCGCGTCTAGGCAAGTTAGGTCTGGCGATAAAATTCGGGTGGAATTTAGTCTTGAGGGCCTCAAAAAAGTTCGGCAGAAGACCTTTGTGCTGCAAGATACCGATGTTTTATATGATAGCCAAAGCTTGATTGCGATCAATAAGCCTCCTGGTCTTCCCAGTCAGGCGACCCGTGATCAGGATGTGATGCACGCCGAAACCTGCCTCAGGGCGTGGCTGTCGGGAAAAGGTCGAAGTAAAGAAAAATTAATTTTGTTGCATCGCTTAGACAAAGATACGTCTGGTGTCCTTTTATTCGCGACCAGTCCCGAGGTGTCAACCTGGGTCACAGATCAGTTCAGGGCTAAGAAAGTTAAGAAAACATATTGGGCTCTTTGCAAAGGACTTGCTAAGAGCCGCAAATTTAGTGTCGAGTGTTATCTCTCTGAGATTGACAAAAAGACGGGCAAAGTTTCAGTGGTGCGCAGTGGCGGTAAGGCAAGCCGCACCGATTTTTCGGAGCGTCTGAGAAACGAGCGACTCAACATTGCTTGGATGGAGTGTTATCCTGAGACAGGCAGAAGCCACCAAATTCGTGTTCATTTGGAAATTTCTGCTATCCCGTTGTTAGGCGATAAAAAATATGGGCGAGACTTAAAGCTAGAGCTTAGCAAGGAGATTCTGGAAGCAGCCGCGTCCCATCATATGCTCCATGCCCGCACCATCGAATTTACTCCTGCGCCTGGGGTGCCGCTCGTCAAAATCACCGCTGAACCGCCTCCAGATTTTATCAAGTTAATCGATCTGTTGGATTCAAATGCCAAGACTTCAATCCCAACCTAAGGGCTGGATGTCACCACTTTGGTAATCTTTAAAAATTTAAATAAAAGGCCATCAATCCTTGGAAGTTCGAAGGCGCGGTCCGCGTTTCGATCATAGGCCAGAACTGGATGGACTTTAATTTCGCTGATTTATTCCGACCACATAAGCAAAAGCATCGGAATTTCTTGGAATAAATAAGCATGGACCGTAAAGACAATCAAAAATCAGCGGGGCTGTTCACAACAGCAGACGAGATCGATATTTCGCAGGCAAGTATCGAGCCGGATCTGTCGAAGGTTTGGTTTGATGAAGAACATGGGTCTATAGCGGTCTCCATTGATAGGTTGCTGTTCGATAACCTCACTGAAGTGGCTTCCCGTTACCTGGAGCCAAATGGTTTTAGTTTAAACCTGGAGAACGTCCTCGCCGTGATTGACAGTATGCGACTGGGTGTTTTCGCGGCAGGGACCTCTAAGCCACAGCCAAACGGTAAGCTCACGGCTAAAAAGTTAATGCCAGCTCTCTGCATGCAACTGCCCAAGAAAAACGACGTCGGCAAAGTACTGCGCAATTTCTATGACGAGATTGGCCGCTATGAATCAGAGTTGGCAAGATTACAAGACGCCGAATTAAAAGCTCGACAGAGTGTCGATAGCGCGATCAAAGATGAATCTGCGCGTCGGATTGTTGAAAATCTTAGGGTTGAAAATCTGACCTTGCGTGCCGAATTGGAGCGAATGCAAAAGAAACTTGTAAACCTTGAGAATGCCTTCAGAGAAACTGCCCCAGTCGTGCACGATGACGAGATGCCGAGTAGCGCACGTAATTGCGTGGTCAGATCTGTGCGCGTACAGGAAGGTGTTGTTCTTCTGAAAACGCCTGATGCGCAGTTTACGTTTCCTTTGAAAAACCTTGAAGGAACTCCAGTCATTGGCGCTAAAGCAGTTGCCTTTTACGAGGGTGGTGTTGCGCGTTCGGTCTGGATCTACGATCCCTTGCCGAAACCTTTTGTCAGTCAGGTGGCAAAAGTCATGTCAACGGATGGCCGAAAAATAAAAATAAAATTCCCAAGCCGCAAAGAAAGTATTATCGGACTGTCTTCTGATCAAACCTTGCCGGCGCGCGATTCGCAGATTCTATGCCAATTCTCTGGAGAACACTTGGTGGCTTTGACTTCAATAGCAACGGACAGCGGCGGCAAAATCGCTGATTTGGTCTTTGATGAGCAGACTAGAAATCAGCTCAAGGACGTAGTTGATCGGGAGGCGTCATGATTGAGGGCTTGAACGAGCGTAAATATGTGCAGACCACGAAAAAACGTCCCGCACCACTCAGTATACTCATGGCACTTGGCTTGTTTGTGCTGGTTGGTATCGCATCGTTTGGCGCGGGAGCAGGTCGGTCACTGATAGATATTAAGGGGCTTGTGATTGTTGTTGGCGGCACAGCCGCCAGTCTGATGTTTCAGTATGATCTACTTGTGGTGCTGTCCTCGATCAAGATGGTTTGGCGTTCTTTTCTAGGTACTCCTGACCGGCAAGTTGCAAAGGTCATGCGAAAGCTGGACGTCGCCATCATAGAGGGACAAACACTCACCCAAATTAAGGAAGCAACGAGTCTGACCGGTGATCTACTGGGGGATGTTATTTATATGTATCAGCAAGGCCTCACTTTCGATGAGATTGATGTGTTTGTGACGGGTCGTGTCCAAGATGAGTTTTTGCAACGGGAAATTGCCATGGGGCTTTTACAAAAAGCCACAATCGTAGCACCGTCTTTTGGTTTGTTTGGTACGGTAATTGGACTTGTGCAGGTCATGCAATCCATGTCGTCGCCAGGCCAAATCGGACCTGCCATGTCACTTGCCTTGATGACTACGGCGTACGGGGCTGGATTGGCGAGTTTGATTTTTACGCCACTTGCTGGTCGATTGGAGCATCACAATCATATTTTTATTGAATGCCATAAGCAGTTTTTGTCCAAAGTAGGGTTACTCATAAAGCGTGACGATCAGAGTATGGATACGGTCCGTGAGGGAGTTGCGGCTTGAGATTAAAGGACTTACAGTCGATTCAAGGCCAAAGCAGAGATGCCCCGGTAAATTCGTTTTATCTGAGTCTCAGTGATTTGATGACGCTTTTGTGCGTATTTTTCGCCGTAATAATTGGTATGAGTCGGATTGACGTGGGTTCGTTTGAACGAATGAAAACTTCCGTAACCGGCGTATCTAAAGGGACATTGGTAGAGTTGGCGAGGGATCTCGAGAAAATTGCGGCTGGGCAACGGGGTGTCTCCGTTCGTCTGGGTGAGGATGGTGTTCATCTTGACTTTGAAAGTGCCGCCCTTTTTGACACAGCGTCGGCGACGCTGAAGTCTGGCAGTTTGACGCCCATGGTCCCCATGTTAAAGCGGATACTGTCTACGTCGTATACGATTGATGTGGAGGGGCATACTGATGACGTGCCGCTCTATCGCAAGGATATCGTGAAAAATGGCGAGGAAATTGAGACCAATTGGACTTTGAGTGGCCGCCGAGCAAGTAGCGTTGTCAGTTGGTTGATTGGCTTTGGATTTGGTGAATCGCGTTTGAGAATTGTGGGTTATGCCGCCACGCGTCCGAAAGTGGACGTTGGTCGGCTTGTGGGCTCGCCTCTTGAGAAAGCTCGAGGAGAGAATCGGCGTGTTTCAATTTTAATTAGATAAAGCACAAAGATAGGAAAAGGGAAAAATTTAATCTGTATGGGACTTGAGCGGATATTTAATAACGAATCTATCGAAACCGGCCTGCGGCGTTCAGTCGGCCGGGGTTTTAAGCTTTGTCTTCGCCGTCAGCACGATGAGACTGGCTTTGAAAGCTACGTCATTGAAAATACCCCCCGAAAAGAAACTTTAGTGGTGCCTCGCTTTCTATTTGAGCTTTTTCGTAGTTGCTTGCGCAATGTCGTGCAGACAAAAGATTTTCAGGATCAGCGTATTGAGTTCAAAGGTAGGGTGAAATTCACTTTTGAATCAAATCCCGATGGAGTGCGGATTCAGGCTGTTGATGGCCGCGAAGGATGTGCAGGG
>JBIJBX010000014.1:0-21321 GCA_044344995.1 Oligoflexales bacterium
GCGTCGCCAGGGAGTTTCTGAAAAGTGATTGGCTCAATGCTCCAGCAGCTGCAACGCTAGCGCCTGCCAGGGCCGCGGTGAAAACCCTCGGTGCTCGAATGGAGGTGATTAAATCAAGGTCAAAGCTTAGTCCTTGTGGACCAACAGCTAGGCCAATGGCCAGAGTCGTGGCCAAGAGCAAAATACAAATTAAAAATTGCTTCATCATAGGAGCAAAACTACCATTATTTATTGCGTAGTCCCACGTTAAAGCTAACATGCTGGGTTTATGAAACGAGAGAGATTGTTACCCATGACGAATCAATTATCCAATGATGGCAGGGATGAAACCTTGGATAGGCCCGAGCCGCGCTTACATGAAAGTTGGCGCGAACGCCTCGTGGCAGAGTTTGACGCGCCTTACATGCGGGCACTGCGTAGTTTTCTAGTGGGTCAAATTGAGCAAGGAAAAGTAATTTATCCGAAGCCAGTTGAGTGGTTTGCTGCCCTTGATTCCTTGCCTTTTGAGCAGGTTCGGGTGGTGATCCTTGGCCAAGACCCTTACCATGGAGAGGGCCAGGCGCACGGTTTATGTTTTAGTGTGAGGCCCGGTGTCACACCGCCGCCAAGCCTCGTTAACATTTTCAAAGAGCTCCACGCTGATCTTGGGGTGACCCTATCGAGGAGTGGTTCCCTTTTGCCTTGGGCCCGGCAAGGCGTATTACTTCTGAACAGTGTTTTGACCGTTGAGGCTGGAAGGCCGGCAAGCCATCAGGGCAAGGGCTGGGAGATTTTTACAGACCGCGTCATTGAGCGTTTGGCAGCTGAAAAAGAGGGCCTGGTTTTTGTGCTGTGGGGGAGTTATGCCCAGAAAAAAGGTGCTTTCATTGACCGCTCTCGTCATTATGTGATCGAGTCGGTTCACCCGTCGCCCTTAAGTGCGCACAGAGGCTTCATGGGTAGCAGACCATTTTCAAAAATTAATGATTGGCTTAAGAAAAACGGATCAGCCCCCATTGATTGGAAGGTCTGATCCGGAGAATCACTCCTGCGAGTCTAGTTGCTGGCTTAAGTAGTTTTGCAGACCGATGTCCTTAATGACACTAAGTTGGGTCTCAATCCAGTCCGTGTGCTCTTCTTCGCTAACAAGAATTTTCTCTAGTAGGTCGCGGGTACCATGGTCACTGGATTCCCAGCAGAGCTCGATGGCTTTGCGAAGACGGGGGATCGCCTTATTTTCAAGGGCCAGGTCACACTCAAGTTGCTCTTTAACGTTCTCGCCAATATTGAGCTTATCCAAACGTTGTAAGTTCGGCAGACCTTCAAGGAATAGAATACGGTCAACCAAGGCATCGGCATGCTTCATTTCATCGATGGATTCTTTGTAAACCTTTTGACCAATCTTGGTGAAACCCCAGTTTTTGCACATTTTAGCGTGGAGAAAGTACTGGTTGATCGCCGTGAGTTCTCCAGTGAGAATTTCATTCAGTGCATTAATAACCTTCGAATCACCCTTCATAGAACGTCACCTCTCAGTAAATGGCCTCACACTGCAACGACCTAATTTGTCAGGAAAGGCTGCGGAAGTACAACGAAAAAAATTGGAATGAACGAAATTTAACGACCGGGTCGGCTGGACATGCCTGATTGGGAGGGAGTTTCTACTTTGACGATTTCTTTGATGTCTGACGTGCAAGCGCCGCAGCATGTGCCAGCTTCGCAGTTTGTGATGATTTGACGCAAGGATTGGCCCTGTTGTGCCATTTCACGGATTTTGCGGTCGGAAACGCCTTTGCAAATACAGACAATCACTGTGGGCCTCGGTTCATTGGGTTCGACGGTAGCTGACCCAAAGAAGCATGCCCTAATTGAGAAGGGTTCTCAACAAGTTTTTGAGAACGATTCTCAAAAACTTTCTGACTAAATTTTAATCTTTTTAAACAGATCCTTAGCCTTTTTCTCGAGGTCTTTTTTGGTCTTGTCCGAGTCGAGGCCGCTTTTTTCCTTCAAGGCTTTCTGGAGCTCTGTTTGGAGATTTTTGAAGTCCCCATCTTTCACCTTTAGCAGATCTCCAATGGATGACTGCGTCTTGGAGTACTCGCCGGTGAGGCGGGATTTCTCACCACCAACCCGGCCATCAACAAATGACTTTAACTTGATGCGCGCCTGGTCAAGCTTGCCCTTTAGGTGGGTTTGAAACCCTGTCGCCAGCTCGCTACCTAAATTTGAGTCAAGTCCAATTTTTTGGTGGGTGAAGCTACCGACTAAATCTATTTTCATGTCCAACTGCTTAATGCGTTTAGCCGCACTTTCCAACGCTTCAGCTACAAGGGGTGACTTCGCTCCTGTTTTGAATTGTGGGTCTTTGATGGTCTCTTCGATTCGCGCCCGCAGTTCGTTACCGGTGAACTTGGCAGTAGCTCTGAGACTTGCTTGGGACGGTAGCATGGCAAATTGCACTTCTTCACCAGACGTGAACACCTGTTCAGGTAAGGGGTGAGAGCCAACCGCCAAATCCAAATCTGCGTTGCCCTTGTCATCACGGTAGTCCAACACAAATTTTAGTTTTATGTCGCGGATCTGCTGGGTGGGCGCGTCGCCACTTAAGTCAAGGGAGGCTGGAAGTTTGACAAGATTCGGATCAGTGGTGATGTGCATCAAGCGACCAGCAAAATCGCCTGTGAAGCCCTGAGGCGACGCCTTGCTAGAAAGCTCAGCTTTTTTAAGCCAGACCAATGGGTAGCCTGTGGTGACGGGAAATCTATAGGTGCGACCAGATCCCCTCGGATGCGGGACAAATTCAGGTTTATCAGCCGTTTTCTTTTCACTGCGATCCGGTAAATAGGCTTTGGCTTGGTCTATGAAGCGCGTCACCTTCGCCAATTTGTCGCCAAGTAGTTTCGACAGTAGGGATTTGGTGATCGAGTCTTTATCAATGGAGGGGATCTTAAGCCTGTTTTGCAGGGCTTCAAGATCCTTTTTAGTCGCCTCGTCAATTTCCTTTAAACTGTTATTGAAGTCTGAAATGTCTTTTTCCAGAGTTTTTTGTCCGCCTTGGTAGGCTTTCACCATCTCGTCAACTTTTGCGATGTCGGCCTTGATGTACTCAAGCTGGGATTTGGCGGCGGCAGGATTTGAAGTGTCGATTTTTGTCGCGCGAATTTTCTCTAGAATGGCTTTGGCGGCTTCGGGCTTTGGGAGCTCTTCCACGCGTTTAGCCCAGTCAGATTTTTTAGTATTCAAAGTCGTCTGTAGTTCTTTAATTTTCGCCTCGGCCTGCAGTTGCTCACGAATTTCATTTAGTTGATCAGCGGCGTCACTGCCGCCCAGGACACTGGCGATATCCCCCAAGACGTTATTTTTTGTTCGTGCTTCCGCCGCAGCTTTAAGTTCAGATTGTAACTGAGCGGTCACAGATGGTTTTTCTTCAGACTTAGATGGCGGTACCGGGTAAACTTCGCCAGGAGACTTGCGTGGTGAATTTACCGCGAGTGCAGTGATCGATGACTCTGAGATGACTAATTTTGCCCGCAGTAGCGCGTCCCATAGGAGAGCAAAACGCATTTTTCCGATGGCTACCGAATTTTGGGCTGGGGTGTCTTTGTCAGTGACTTGCAAACCGTTAATCGTGAGTGATGGTTCGCTGAAGCTGATTTTAACGCTGCCGACGTCCACTTGTGCTCCATGTACGCGAGATGCAATGAATTCAAGCGCACTTCTGACGTGGCTATCGATGAAGAGCGTCGTGTAAGCCCAGACGGCAACACACAAAATCAGAATAGGAATAATCGCCTCAAACCGAATGGGGCCTTTTGATTTCTTCTTTTGCGGGGTCGAGGGTGTTGCAGTCATTGGGGCTCTTGCCGATTTATACGGTGTTAGTTTTTAATTTCTTCGTAACGCAAATACCATTTGTAGATTTTGGTCGCCTCGAGGGCTTTCCAGAACGCCGTGTCTTTGTATCGTTGAACGATAGTTTCACGGTATTTGATAACCAGCATTTTTGCGCCAAAATAGATGAAAGGCATTAAGACAATGGCAAGGGCGCCAGAGCCCATGACAATCGAGTTATTAAACCGCGTCAACGGCACAATCGGCAAATTATACATGGTCGTATAAAAACTCTGCATGGAAGGTAATTCTAGGATCCAAGATCCAAGCGCAGCCGAGAGGGGGTCGAGTAGAAAAGCGATGAACGCGAAAAAGAATGCGGAAACAAATGCGGCACCCGCTTGAATTCTAAAGAGCAGGATCAGTAAAAATATGATGATCGTTTGTAGCGAGAACGCCGGCGACATGCCAAGCACGAAGCCCGCAGCGACGCCCCAGGCAATCTGATTCGTGCCAGTTTCTGAGTTTAAAAGCTTGATGAGCCCAAACAACTGTTTTAGCAAAATGGTCAAAAGCTAATCCTCGTTAATACTTCTTGTGTCCAGAACTATTAGTCTAGCCGAGCATTCTCCGAGTTGGAACTTTAAATTTTTTCTCTTTTATGGACTAGTCCAATAAGATTTTGCTGTCTGCTGAATAGCTGGCCGCTTAAGTCAAGGCCGCTTGCACTTCATCAGCGTTGCAGTAGGGGAGGCGACAGCCAGTTGGAATTCTAGCGTTGATCATGGCCGCAATGACTGCAGTGGAGTGGCCTTCGCGGTTTAGTCCTCGCACAACCTTTGCAAATAGGCCTTCAATGGTTGCAGAGATGTCGGCCGTGTCTGAATTATTCGACTGGTCGAGGCGGGAGGCAACCTTCATGAGTTCGTCAACTTGCGTGGTTGACCAGTGGCTCAACTCAGTCTTGTCTCCAGGACTTTTGATAGTTCCAACCTCGACTTCAAGCACCAGGATTTTAGCAATCAGTTCTGTGGCCCAGGCTGGGCAGGCATCGCTAATTGTCGAATTAGTTAATTCTTTCATATTGTTAAATCTCCACAGGGTGGGGGCGTTGTCAGTTTTATTGATGGTTTATCGCCCTCGGAGGTGGTCCAGATAGCACGGAAGCTTTAAGGGAGGCAATCAAAATGATGAAATTTTAGGCTTTTCCCGTATGATTCCTACCAGGTGGGCTTTTGCGTGTGTACACTCGCTTAGGTTCTTTCAAAAAGGGACGGGAGGTTTGTACATTCAATTATGATTCATTTTTATCATCACCCATTATCGCCCTATAGTCGCAAAGTTTTTTTCCTCTTAGAGGAGTCACGACTTCCTTATGATCTGCAGGTGGTTTCCCTCGAGCGCCGTGAACAACGCGCACCGGAATACCTTGCGGTGAATCCTTCGGGGCGTGTGCCAGCGATTAGAGATGGTGAGTTTTCGCTCGGTGAATCCAATGCCATTTTACGGTATCTCGTTCGCCGGTTTAGGTTGGACCAGTTTTATCCTCTGGGTCTTCAGGATCAAGCGTTGGTCGATATGTGGTGGGAGTTTTGCTCGGTGCATATCAATCGCCCGCTTATTGATCTTGCCTGGAATCGAATTATGGTAAAAAAATTCGGTGGGCAACCTGATTTCGCAGTGATTGCAAAAGCAGAGAAGAATATTGCTCGGGATCTGCCTGTGTTGGAGCGGCATTTGCTTGGGCGTAATTTTATGTGTGGCCCCGAGTTATCGATAGCTGACATTAATCTTATGCCTTTTGCCAGCTATGCCCGCGACGTTTTACATATGCGTGATTTTCCAGCGTTTGATGCCTGGATTAGTAGGGTTGGTTCTAGATCGTCTTGGAAGACCGTATCGACATACAGTGGTGGTTGATTTTTTGAATCGGTTTTTTTTGAGGCCTATTGACGAGACCCTCGAACCATACCCATTTGGCCGTCACACATTTCCCCGTTTGCGTCTTGACCGCTGCCGCCAGCAAGGCTTGCGCCTTTGAGGGTGGAGTCTTTTAGATAGATGCGGCCACCGTGCGCGCCACAGCCAATTGATAGCTTACTGCCACCGCTGGCATAAACAGAACCGGCCGTCGATGAAATTAAATTTATAATTCCGGCATTGCTAATAACACCGTCACCGTTATCGGTTACTCCATTAGCTAAAATGTCGCCAATGGAGCTGTTCACCGCCACAATTGTTCCGCCATCGGTTGAAGTTGGAACACTTTGAGGGGCGCCGCGGCTGCCTTCTATATTGATGTTGCCGGCAACGACGCCTGTGAGATCAATCAGTCCTGGGATGCCGGCAGAGCTAACGGCGCCGCAACAAGATGTGCCGCCCCGGGCGTCAATGTTGCCAAGATGAATTGAATTATTACTGATAATTGAAATATTTTTCCCTGACGTGGCTTTGTCGTCGGCGCGATTGGTGTCCTTACCCTTAGCATGGATTCCCCCAAGTCTAGAAATACCAGCTCCCATACCTCGCAAGGCAATGCGGCTTGGCCATTCGCTAGCACTGGCCAGATCAAGATCAATGCCTTGAAATGTGCCCTCACCAAGATCAATCACAAAGTCCCCACTAGATTTATAGGCTATTTCAAATGCTTTTTGTGGCGTTGCCAGTGGCGCGTCTTGGCTACCGTCTCCTTTTGTGTCACTGCCCGTGGAGCGAACGAACAGGGGAGCATGGAGTGCGAAACTTTGCATAATGGAGGGCGTCGTTGGCAAGTAGCAGCCGTACTCGCTGGAGGAGCAAGGTGGGCCGACGAAAAATGGCCCCGCGGCAACGCAGTTTTGCTGTCCTCTGAAGGCGCAAATTTCGGTTGCATAGACTGCTGCTCCAGATACGCCGGCGATACTAGTTCCAACGGCGATGCTTTCGGGAGTAATTTTGGCAACATGGGCAGCTTTGAAAAATTCAGTGGTAACACAGCCAACTTGGCCGTCGTAGCTGCATGGAGTTAGAACATCGATGGAAATGCCACCGTCATTTGTTCCCTGCAGGTTGGTGGTGCTTGCGGATGGTGTGGCGTTATGCGCAGAATGATTGGATGATTGGCTTGCGACGTTTCCTTGGCAAGCAAACGTCAGCGCCATGCAGATTATAATTGAGCAAATATTTTTTTGGCTCATCCAGACACTTCCGTGACAGCACTATTAAAAGTACCGTCCGATGGTTAAAAAACTAAAGAATTCCAAAGAGTGGATCGGAAGGGATGTGATCAACGTTAAAATTAAAGCCCAAAAGCCAGCGGAGCTTGGGGCGCAAGCTGCGAAAATCCGGACATTTCTGGTCGGAATTTAGCGTTTAACCAGGGTGCTCGATTTCTTTTTAAAAATGCTGGTTTAAAAAGTACCAAATCCTTACTTTGCTGTCTTAAATCTCAAGACTTGGACAAGGTGTTCAATGCTGCCGTTAGTTCCTTGATCGGCAAGCCTATGATCGCTGATAAGTCGCCGCTAATTTTATCGAATAGCTTTCGACCCGCGCCTTCGATCCGGTAGCCTCCGACGCACCCTTGCCATTCTCCCGTGGCAACATAATCGGTAATTTCAGAGTCGCTTAAGGAGCGCATGGTCATTGGTATGTCGACGGTTTCTTCATGGAGGGTTTCCAGGCTTCCGGATGGCAGAACTTTAACCAGGCAAAAAGCCGAATGCAGTGTGTGAGTGCGCCCCTGAAGTCGCTTAAGTTTTTGTGCGGCATCAGTGGAGTTTTGCGACTTATCGAATGAGGAGCCATCAAACCCCAAAACTTGGTCAGTGCCGATCACCACACTGCCCGGTGGCGCATGCCTTGCCACATCGATGGCCTTAAACTCAGCGCGCTTCGCAGCCAATATCCGAGGCGGCAGGCCTGTGATGGTTTTTTCGTCGCCCTCGGGGCTTTGAGCCACAAACCTAACACCAGCATCTTCCAGTAATTTTTGACGAAATGGGGACGAGCTGGCCAGGATGATCTGCAGGTTACTTTGAGATGATTTTTGCGCAACAAATTGTTTTGATTGTGACATGGGAATATGGTCTTATGCTGGCCTTATGATGTTTGATTCTTCGGAAACAGTGCTGACGACTCTCGAAACAGACAACGAGGACAAGTTTGTTCCCGAGGAATTTTTGCGTTTCGCTGACACCGAGGACACTATCACAGCCAAAGGGGCTAGACTATTCAAGACTGACGCCAAGAGTTTTATAAACTGGCGTTGGCAGATGGCTCATCAAATAAGGACCGTTGAACAAGCCGCGAAGACGGTGGATCTTGATGTCGCAGAGGCTCAAGGATTTGACGCCTTGGACCAAGTGTTTAATGCTGGTGTGACACCGTATTATTTATCATTGGCAGGAGCACACACGGATACGAGTCCCTGCCCCATCCGTCTGCAAAGCTTACCAAGACTCGAAGAGTTAAAAGATCGGCTTGGTATAGCAGATCCACTGCTTGAAAAAGAACACTCGCCCGTCAGAGAAGTGGTGCATTTGTATCCGGACCGTGTGGCTTTTTGTGTCGCCATGCTTTGTCCGGTTTACTGTCGTTACTGTTACCGCAAGCGTAGGGATGAGGAGTCTGGACTTCATTTTAATCGCGGCATTATTGACCGAGGCATCGAGTACATTGCTTCCAATCCAGCCATCCGGGATGTTTTGATTACGGGTGGAGATCCATTCATAGCCAGTGATGCGGCGATTGAGAATCTTTTGGCGCGCCTGCGCAAAATTCCTCACGTAGAGATCATTCGCTTTGGTACACGCACGCCAGTGACGTTACCTTACCGTGTGACAAAACGCCTGACAGCAATGATTGCAAAGTATCATCCAGTTTTTGTGAATACACATTTCAATTGCCCAGAAGAGCTGACCCCGGAATCCAAACAGGCTGTGGCGAATTTGGTTGATGCGGGTATACCAGTTGGTAACCAGTCAGTGTTGCTTAAAGGCATCAATGACGACTATCAAAGAATGTTTGAACTGTTGCGAGGGCTTTTAAGATTTAGGGTGCGGCCCTACTATCTATTCCATCCCCATAATGTAGAGGGTACGGAGCATCTTCGCCCTTCGATTGATGTCGGCCTATCAATTATGAAAAAACTCAGGGGCAATATTACCGGGCTTGCTATCCCTAGTTATATTGTCGATACGCCAAGTGGCAAAGTGCCGGTAGCCCATAACTATGTTTTAGGTCGCGACGGCGAGGATCTGATTTTGGAGGATACTCGAGGCGAGATCTGGCGCGAGCGTGGTGTCGTAGGAGACTTGCTTAAGGCAACCATTCCGTAGTGTGCTCCACAGGGTCATCTGGTTTTGGCGGGGCTTAGCGTCTGTTTTCCCCATTCCGCAAAAATTATTAGTCTTTTCAGGGTGCTGGCGATGGCCACCTGTTTTTATTGACTTTTTATTTAAAAAATGGCATTTTTTTAAAAAATTTGGAGATTTTTATGAATCTTTTTAACATGAAGTCTGTTTTTAACGCGGCTGTGGGCATAGCTTTACTGAATACAGCGCTACTGGCTTTCGCTGAGACAGCTGAAAAAAACTACGCATATTTCGCGCGCAAAGTACCTGCGTCACAAACCAACTGCCATGACCAAGCAAGCCAGCTCGCGGATCGGTTGACTCAGATCACGGGCCACGAGGCTTCAGGACGTTGCGAGGCTACGACGACAGAGGGCAACGATATTTTGATTCGCTACGAGGCGAGTGAACCCCTTGAGGTTATAACGTCAGCCACAGAAATAGGTGTTGATGGGCAAGGCTATGAGTTTTCAACCAAAGCACAGTGTGAAGCGGAAGTTTCAGGTGAAGTGGCATTCTTCACGCGCGTAACTGGTAAAGAACCATTACTTTCATTCTGCCGTGGCAAAGAGAACTACTACGGACGAGTTCGCTGGGCTTTGATTGTCGAAGGTTTTGCTAAACTAGACAAGAAAAATGCATGGGCATCCTCACCCTTGCCTGGACTTCCCACGAGTGATCAAGTTCAGCAAATAAAAAACGACCTGAAATCTGAATTCACAGATTCTGTAACGTCTGTGCGTCATGTGTTCTTGCAGGATGATGAAAAAGGGCAACTACGTCTAACGGTTAACTACTATGGTAAATACGATGAGCAGTTGAAGGCTTTTTCACTAAGCTCGGTCACGACAATGGGCCAATGCCAACAGGCGCTCGCTGAGATGGAGGCCATTCGTTCTCAGACGACCAACATTAAGACTCTGCCTTATTGTGTCAATAATCCTTACGACGCCGGCGTTGACTTAGTCGTGGTTGCAGACGTCACTCGATGGTATGAGCTTCGTCAGTCAGCCGAAACGTTTAAAACATACGACGAATGTGCGACGGCAAGAAATCCCCTTTTGGACGTCTATAGATCGCATTACCCCGAGGCTATCTTGGGTGGTTTTTGCACGGAATGGGGATCCAATTGGAAGATCAATATTCTCGAATTACGATCTAAAAAATAGCGCGTCGCAATGGTGCTCCCGGCCAGACTTGAACTGGCACACCTTGTGGGCGGGGGATTTTAAATCCCCTGTGTCTACCGATTCCACCACGGGAGCAAGGTCAATGAAGAAACTTGCTGTATACTTGACGTATGAATCAAGTTACCGAACAAGACCGAGACGTTAGCATAGGAGCGATCACGGGTAAAGCCAAGGATCAGCTTCCACCTGCTCCTGTCGTGGTTTACTTTGACGGCAGCTGTGCATTATGTCGGACGCTCGCCAGTTTTATGGGCACCAGAATTGACCACAACGTCATGATTTTTTTGCCAAGTGAGGAGCCTCATGCTGCGCAACTTGCAGTCGAGATCGAAGATATTGATGGCACAAAAAAGCGCCTGTCAGGAGAAGATGCCTGGGCCTGGATTTTGGGACATCACCCGTCTTTGCAAGAACTCAATTGGCTTGCTCAAAAACTCGGCATAGCGCGAGGAACGAGTAAAGCCATGATGGCTACCGGTGACTTGCTCCGACGTTTTTGTTTCCGATGCCGGTAGAGCGCTGGAGTATCTGACGGAGATTTCTCCGCCCAGCTGTAAGGCTAGGTTTTTTAGCATACCTGGTTGAAACCGCAAAATATCCGCTGTGTCGTGATCCATGAGAAGCCCGCAGCCTTTCATGACCCAGCCCGGAGCTTCAGGTGCCCAAGAAAGTTCAAGGGACACGCCCTCAGACATTTCAATCAGTTGATCCGGTTCATCACGTCGAAATACTGGGTACCAGACCATCCAGTTGCCGCTGATCTCTTTGACCCTTCGCACTGCATTGTGAACGCGCTGCCAGTCGTCGGCAGAACCGTCACTACTGCGGTAGGGTGGATCAATCAGAACAAAATCAGCGCGCTCAAGGTTTTGAAGGGCGTCGTAGCCACTGCGTGGCTCGAGAGAGACCCATTGTGACAATTGACCTTTGCGAATTGTGCTGGCAGCCATTTTGAGGGTATCGGCATTGATTTCGTGCGCCGTGACTTTGAAATTTAAATGACCAACATTGCGCAGATACTCGGCCGCAAGAACCCACGACCCTTTGTACAGGCAGTTGTGCCGCATAGCGGGCAGCACCAGGTCAAAGTATGGGTGGTTCATATATTCCTGAGAGCCTGGTCCAGCCTCCATGAATCGACCAATCCCACGTCGCCAATCGCCATTATCTCCAAGGCGCGCATAGCCCGGGCCGGCATGGGTTTCAAAGTAGTGAAAGCTTGCAGCCTTTCTTGGCGCAAGGGATCTCAAAACCTCTAAAAGTAGAAAATGCTTCCAAACATCCCCATTGTTGCCAGCGTAGCGGCAGTGGTTATAGGGGCGTTTGGCGACATTGATTTGCATGCGGTTTAGAGCTCCAGTGCAGGGCGTGAACGCTCCCTCTAACACAGTCTTTGGGGCCTTCTCAAGGAACAAAAATAGGGCTTTTTTAGTGCAGATCTGGGCATAAATAGCCCATTGATTATAGTGGGTTATAAGGACGATACTGGAGGTAGGCCTTGGTTGGTCAGACAGTCAAAGTTTTTGCCGCGGAGAGCTCATGAAGCTAGCCATCTTGTCTCAGGATCCTTCCCTCTATTCCACCTCGCGTTTACGCGCGGCTGCAGAAGAGAGGGGTCATCAAGTTAAAGTTGTGGACTATATGCGATGCTACATCAATGTGGCCTCGGATAATCCTTGCGTCATGTATGCCGGAAAACGTCTCGAGGACTATGATGCCGTCATTCCGAGGGTTGGCGCTTCAAACACCTTTTACGGCACAGCCATCGTTCGTCAATTCGAACTTATGGGAGTTATGAGTGCCAACGGCTCGCAGGCGATCTCCCGCAGTCGCGATAAATTGCGCTGTATGCAAATTTTAGCCAACCATCATGTGGGTCTGCCCATTACCGGCTTTGCCCACAGCACCCAAGATACGGATGGACTGATTGCCATGGTGGGCGGCGCGCCGCTAGTCATCAAACTCATTGAAGGAACGCAAGGTATCGGCGTTGTCCTCGCTGAAACCCACGCATCGGCAAAATCAATGATTGAAGCGTTTCGCGGACTCTCAGCCCATATCCTCGTCCAGGAGTTCATCCGCGAGGCAAAAGGTGAAGACATCAGAGCGTTTGTGGTTGGTGATCGAGTTATCGCTGCCATGCGACGCAAAGCTGCCGAGGGTGAATTCAGGGCCAACATTCACCGCGGGGGAAAATCAGAAAAAATAGAACTCACCCCAGCCGAAGAAGAATCGGCGATTTTGGCATGCCGGGCGGTTGGTTTGAACGTTGCAGGTGTGGATATGCTTAGGTCCAATTCTGGTCCCAAGGTTTTGGAAATCAACTCATCCCCAGGCCTCCAAGGAATCGAAGTAGCGACTGGGATAAATGTTGGAGGTCTTATTATCGAATACCTAGAAACCGCCATGACGGGTTCCAGGAGCTTTTCCGGTTGATGGCCCATTAATATTTTTTTTGGAAAAAACATTTGGCGACACGCACACGACAACACAGCTCTACTAAAAACGACGACATTCGCAGTGACGATGGTCTTGTGATTGGCGGTCAGTTTGTCGCGCGTGGTGAGCAAAAACGTATCGAAATTCCTATCACCATGCTGGCGACTCAGGGTGCCTTGACCATGCCCGTCGAAGTTATTGTCGGGGATGAACCAGGGCCGGTCTTAGCCATCACGAGTACCATTCATGGGGATGAATTGAATGGCATTGAAATTATTAGGCAGTTGATACCTTTACTGTCACCGTCTGTTCTGACAGGAGCGTTGGTCGCCATACCGATTGTTAATGTCCCAGCATTTATCAATCAAAGTCGCTATCTTCCGGATAGACGAGACTTAAACCGTGTTTTTCCCGGCAGAAAGAGCGGAAGCCAAGCATCCAGGATTGCCCATGCGTTGATGGAGCAAGTGATTCAACACTCGACCCATTTAATTGATATTCATTCGGCTAGTGCCCATCGCAGTAACGTACCACAGATCCGTGCCAGTTTGAGTAACCCCGAAGTGACAACGATTGCCAAGGCTTTTGGCGCGCCATATGTCATCCATTCCGCTGAGCGTGACGGTTCACTGCGCATGGCGGCCAACGCCGAAGGAATCATAAGTATGGTCTATGAGGCGGGAGATGCTTCGCGTTTTGACAAAGACGCCATCGATACAGGTCTACACGGTGTGCTTGGGGTCATGCATCATTTAGATATGATCTCAGCCCGTGATGTTCATATTAAAAAAACCAAACGCATGCGCGCCGATCATTCGCAGATCTTCCATAGTCACAAGTGGGTAAGAGCCACGAGGGGTGGTTTGTTCCGGGCGCATATCAATCCGGGTGATCAAGTTGAGAAAGATCAATTTCTTGGCTTTATCGCAGACGCTTTCGGAGCTGGGATGATCGTCGTGCGGTCCCCTAAATCTGGTGTTGTGGTCGGAATTACTAGAAATCCAGTTGTCGGCCACGGTGATGCTTTGATAAACATTGCCCACTGACGATTTTGTTTGGGGGTGTGGTGTCAAAAAGTTCATGGTTTGATGATGCCGCAACATCGTTAGCGGAAAAGTCTTGGTGCCATCTGCCGAGGGTCCTCCCAAGTAGCATGATCCAGGATTTAAACACCTGGATTGACCAGCAATATGCGGCTGGCAACTTCAAAGCTGCCGAAATTGGCAAAGGCCATCGCCAGAAAAGTGCTGACACCATACGCAGTGATCAAACCCTTTGGCTGCAAGACGACAACGAAGGACAATCAATCAATGAGTTGCATGGCTTTATCGAATCCCTGCGCGTTGCGTTAAACCGCGAACTTTATTCTGGCCTCGAGACGTTTGAGGGACATTTTTCCATTTATGGATCAGGTTCATTTTATAAGCGTCATCTAGATTGCTTTCGTGATGATGATTCTCGCTCGATGACTTTTATAATGTATTTGAACGAGAGTTGGCGTGAGGGCGACGGCGGAGAACTCAGGCTTGAACTTGATGCTAATCGTGAAATTCTTATCCAGCCGACGGCGGGAACGGTGATCTTATTTGATTCACGGAAGTTTTTTCACGAAGTGATGCCCGCGCGTACTGAACGGAGAAGTTTTACGGGTTGGTTTAAGGTGCGTGCGTTAGGTTGAGGCGTGACCTACGATAACGCAACCCCCGCCAAAACCAGTAGACTAAAAAAATAACCTAGAGCTGTGAAGCTTTCTCCGAGAGCTAAACTGGCCACGACAACGGCAACGACGGGCTCTACTGTGGTGATGATCGCTGCCCGGCCAGCGTCAACCAAACGTAGACCTGCGCCGTATAATAAGTAAGGTAGATAAGTGGCGATGATGCCGACAAATAGGCAAGCTGCTAGGGTAATGGACGAGTAGTCAAAAATTCTAGTGACAACCTGAAGTATGGTTTGGTCTGTACTGGCGGCTGTGATCGGCAAAAGTACGAGTGAGGCCACTGGAAAAGCGATCATGTAGACAGTCACAGGGGAGAGACGCGTAAAAAATATTTTACCGCTGATGTAAAAGCCAGCATAGCTGATCCCCGCCAGTAGTCCCCATGTAAGTGCCACGGGTGAAAATGCAACTGTGCCGCCTAGCATGCACAGTCCTACAACGCCTGTCAGTGTTACAGCTAGGGCCAGCCAGCGACGTTTTGGGATGGTCTCTTTGAAGAATATTAGGCTCGCAAGATTTACCCAAATCGGCGCACTGTAAAGTAAGATTGAGGCGAGGGCAGCTCCGCCGTGTTTTACAGCTAAAACAAAGCTTCCCTCTAAAAGGGCCACACCAAAAACTCCAAAAATAATGATCCCTATCCAATCACGCAATGAAGATGGCAAAGGTTCGCGCTTCACCAGCCAGTGGATAAAAAAGGCAAGACCTGCCAAGACGCCGCGCCAAAAAGCACTTTCAAGGGGCGGCATGCCCCGATCGAAAATCAACTTGCTGACAGGTCCTATAAGCCCCCAGAGTACGGCTGCGCAAACGAGTAGAAGAATTCCCAGGCTAGTCGCGTTCTTTTTTGGAGTGAGTGGCAGTGTGAGACCTCAGCGGTTACTTCGTGTGAGGCTTCTTTTGCCAAGGTTGAAAACTGGCCGTGCATTTGCTTTTTGCTTGAGGACAAAGTGATCGATCACAGACTTGCTTGCCGAAGCATCATCAGTAAAGACAATCCACCGAACGCCTTGATCACAAGGCGGAATGGTTGATGATCCAACGTAGGTCCAGTAGGTTTTTTTCTTGGGGAGAAGGTCAGCCCAATTTGCGCGCTCGAGTTCCCGTGAGTCACCAGGGATCGTCGGGATGTTTTGCGCTAGACGATCAAGCAGGTCATTGCCTTTGCCGGGGCTAAATAAAATTGAGACGAGGACTTTTTTCTCGTCAATGGAAGCGTGCTCAAGTTGAACTTCCATTTCAAACGGTAAAGAGTTAGCACGGTGCTCAGACGGTGTTCTGACGAAAACCCTTTGCAGATCAAACCTTTCGCCCTCCCACTCTAGATAGCTGCCCCGCTCTATTTGGCCAGTTACGGTTTGATGTTCAAATGAAACCGAGGTTATGCCGTGCTGATAGAAAAATTTTAAAGACTTGAGTCGCTCGTCTAGCCTGGCGCCACTTAAGTCAATAGGAGACTGTCCTGACGTTGCTCCACACTGACTCCATTTTTCGTGAAGATTGGCCCAATACCAAGGCGCCAGATTTCCTGTGTAGCCGTAATTTTGCAAAGGTGCCGGGGCTTTTGGAGGCGGCGCATGGGGCGTGGCGTGATCCTCATGCCCAGTTTTTGGGTGATCCCTCTCGTGGTCCGTGTGCTCACTTTTTGTCTTTTCGATTTCCGCGATTGTCGCAGTAACTTCCGCAGCCTTTTTCTCTTCGACCTTGTTGACATAGACTTTTGAGCCATACCAGACGACGGTCATGACACCAGCAGCGGCTAAAATGCCACCAAACCATGCAGAAATTTGATCGAGTCCTCTAAGTCTTCCAGCCATACGGCATCTCCGGTTCAGTAGATTGGTGCTGCGTTCACGGCACTATTGATCTTGCATATAATTTTCTCGCCTTTTGGGCCAGATTGTCAATTTATGCATCACTTGCATGTGGGGGAGATTACCGTAAATTGACAGGTGATTTCATAGCGACCAGCATGCCGTCGGCCATAGATGCGATGAACGAGAATACCCGGCCATCCTCAAAGACCATCTGGTTAAACTGTTTGACGGCGGCCACGTGGCCTGCTTGGTCAGGCGTGTCGGTGAAAACCGCGCCACGAGCTAGTGAATTATCGACAATGATGAGGCCGCCTGGCTTTACTAGGCGCAATGCTGACTCCCAATATAGGGCGTAATGGCGCTTATCAGCATCAAGAAAAAACAGATCGAAAGAGTCAGTGGCGTGATCAGATTCAACTTTGAGCAGCATATCACGGGCCTCGCCAACCAAGATGTCGACCAGCATTCCGCAACCTGAGGCGTCTAAGTGTTCGCGTGTTTTTTGAGCGAATTTTGGATTGTGTTCAATCGAGATGACTCTGCCAGGAGTGGTTAAGGCAGACGCTAGGGCTAGGGTACTGTGGCCGTAAAAACTGCCGATCTCAAGGATTTTTGTGGCCTTGGAAAGTTTGGCCAGGAGGTGAAGAAACGATGCCTGCTGCTTTGTGGTCAGCATAAAATGCCACTTGTGACGGTTACAATCCTCCCGGATTTTGGCCAGATAAGGGTGTGGCTCCTTGGCGTGCGCCTCAATGTAAGCCTGAGCCGTTTCGTTTTGAAAAATATTTTTGATGGGTAACGTGGTTTCAGTCATGTGTATTCTGCGATTCTATCCGAACCGACCCATGATGTAGTCTTCGGTTAATTTTTGCTTGGGATTATTGAAGATCTGTTTAGTGACAGCATGTTCCACCAATTCTCCTTGATACATGAACGCAGTTTGGTCAGAAACACGTGCCGCCTGCTGCATGTTGTGAGTGACAATCAGGATGGAATATCGCTCGCGGAGCTCTTTGATGAGTTCTTCAATCCTTGCGGTTGATGCCGGGTCTAAGGCTGAACAGGGTTCATCCATCAATATGACATCGGGATCCATGGCAATGGCCCGAGCAATGCAAAGCCGTTGTTGCTGACCGCCAGACAAGGCAAGACCAGAGGCGTTGAGCTTATCTTTTACCTCGTCCCACAGGGCAGCCCGTCGAAGGGAGCTTTCAACGAGTTGATCATAGTCGCCTTGAAAGCCGTTGATTGAGGGTCCCCAGGTGATATTTTTATAGATGCTTGTTGGAAATGGATTGGGCTTTTGAAAAACCATTCCCACTCGCCTTCGTATATAGACCGGATCGACTTTCGGTGCGTAAATATCGATATCTCGATACCTGACTTCTCCTGAGACAAGTTTAAATTCGGGCACGAAGTCATTCATTCGATTAAACGTTCTCAGTAACGTGCTCTTTCCGCATCCTGATGGTCCGATCAGAGCTGTGACCGTCGAAGCACCTACGCCAAGGGTTACATTTTTAACAATGCGTTTGTCGCCATAGGCGAGTGTTAAATTCTTTGTGAGAATTACCATATCACCACCGGTGCTTTCTCTCGAGTCGCGAGCGAATCAAGATGGCTAGAGCATTTGTTATGAGGACAACGGTCATAAGTACGATGATGGCGGCAGCAGCGATGGCGTGGAATTCTTCCTGCGGTCGCCCGGCCCAATTAAAAATTTGTATAGGAAGAGTCGTGAATGAATCGTAGGCTGATGTCGGCGTGAATGCAATGTAGGTCACCCCACCCACCAAGATTAAAGGCGCAGCTTCGCCAAGGGCTCGGCTGAGGGCTAAGATGATTCCCGTCAGTATACCTGGTGCCGCTGCCGGCAAAACGTGATGCCAGGTGGTTTGCCACGGTGTGGCTCCCAGTGCCAGCGCGGCGAGACGAATTCCGTTTGGGACTGACTTCAAGCTCTCCCGGCTGGCGATTATGATGACCGGCAAAATCATGATGGCCAGGGTGAAACCTGCCGCTAAAATACTTCGACCCAATGCAAAAAACCTTACAAACACTGCAAGGCCTAAGATTCCGTAAACCAGAGACGGCACCCCGCAAAGATTTGCGATATTCATCTCGATGAAGCGTCCAATCAAGGTTTTGGGCGCCAGTTCCTCCAAGTACAAAGCTGCTCCAACGCCTAATGCGACAGCTAACACTGCTGTAATGCTAATGATGGCGAGGCTACCTGCCAGCGCACTCCAAATACCAGCCCGCGACGGCATGCGGCTCGGGAAACTACTCAGAAAATTCCAATTTACTGACTGGTGACCATCGGTCCAAATCTTGGCTAGGAGAAATCCCAAAATACAAATGATGAGGATGGTCGAAAAACCTACGAACCCATGAAACAGAGAAGCTTTAATTTTGCGGCGCATAAAATTGTCAGCGAACTGGGAATCCAGTTCGGTGGTATGCGTGATAGCGCTACTTGGATTTGGTGGGTTCATGTTCACAGGCAACGGCTACTCCCAAGCTCGCGCGAAACGTCGGACAATAAATTGACTCAAGATATTCAGTAAAAAAGTCATGAAAAACAGGGTGGCAGCGACAGCGAAAATCGATTGGTATTCGAGTGTTCCGTGTGGGACATCACCCATGGCCACTTGGACGATGTAGCCGGTCATGGTCTGGGTGCTAGTCAGCGGGTTAAGGCTCATATTTGGCGTGCTACCGGCAGCCAGAGCCACCGCCATGGTTTCGCCGATGGCACGGGAAAAACCTAAGATAAAGCTGGCCATGATGGCGCTGATGGCTGATGGAAGTAATATGCCAACTGTGACTTCGGATTTGGTTGCTGCCAGTGCAAATCCACCTTCTTGAATGGAGCGTGGTGTCGCTCGGATCGCGTCATCACATAAAGTCGTAATCATAGGTAATACCATGATGCCGAGAACCGTGGCGGCACTGGCGGCATTGAAAACTTCTGTGCTGGGAAAGATTATTTGCAGTATGGGCGTGACAGTGGTGACAGCAAAGTAGCCATAAACCACTGATGGGATACCGGCGAGTAACTCAATAATTGGTTTTATGATTTTTCGCGCAAGTGGCGAAGCATACTCCGCGAGATAAATGGCGCTGGCAAGGCCGATTGGTACAGCAATGATACAGGCACCCAGTGAAATGACCAACGTGCCAAAAATTAGCGGGATTACGCCAAAGGATCGCGGTTCAATTAAGGGAGACCAATTGGTGCCACTAAGATAATCCCAGAGCGGAACTGCAACGAAAAATGCTGAGGACTCAAGCGCTAGTATGAGTATGATTGCGATGGTGGTGGCCACAGAAATCCACGCGCAAAACTGCAGGAACTTTACAATCAGTAGTTCACGCCAATGAATTTTCAGCATCCATCCGCCAATTTTTTGGCGTGTGTCATCCGATAAAACCGTAGCTGAAGGCGCAAGTGATCCCATGTTGTTTCTCAATTGTTAAGTCTCGTCGTTCCGCAAATGAGCAAATGAACTGATGCCAGCGGTAATTTATGACTTGGATGGTTTGTTTTTTGCCGACACGGAGCCCAATACCTTCTTGGTGTAGCGTTCGTTTGCCAGGCGGTAGTTTTCAGCGGAGAGGGGTAGGTAGCCTGTTTCAGCGGCCAGACGTCTCACGCTTTCAAGAAAGTAGGAAACGAAGGCGTCAACTTGTGGTTTTGTCGTCGCCGCGGCGTTTACGTAGATGTAAAGCTGACGTGCGAGGGGATAATTTCCCTTGGCGACATTTTCATCCGTCGGCTCAATGGGGCCCTTACCGGCATCAATAGATAATGCTTTGACCTTTTTTTGATTAGCCATGTAATAGCCGTGGCCAAAATAGCCAAGGGCAAAGCGGCTTGTAGCCACGCCTTTTAGGAGCATATTGTCGTCTTCAGAAGATGTGTAATCCGTACGACTAGACTTCGCTTTACCGACTACTTCTTCGGTGAAGTAATCAAACGTACCGCTGTCAGGTCCTGGGCCATATAAAGCGATCTTTTCTTTTGGGAATGAAGGATTCAGGTCAGCCCAAGTTTTTATTTTTGAAGCGGGTTCCCAAATCTGCTTAAGCTCCTTAACAGAAAGTTTGCTTACAAATGAGTTTGAGGGATGAACCACAATAGTTAAACCGTCAATGGCAACGGGTAATTCAATAAACTGCACTTTGTTTTTTTGGCACTGGTCCAATTCGCTCGTTCGAATTGGTCTTGATGCGTTATTAATATCGATTTCGCCTGCGCAAAATTTCTTAAAGCCACCACCTGTTCCTGACGTTCCAACAGTGACCCGTACCGATTTATGGATCGCGCCGAAGTCTTCCGCCACAGCTTCACTGATGGGGAAGACGGTGCTTGAGCCGTCCGCTTTGACTGGGCCATTGATGGGAGCTGATTTGGCGCTTTCGGGGAGCCAAAAAGTTAGTCCAACGAGTAGCCCTATCGTCCAGCTTAACGTTGTAAATTTCATGTGAAAATCCCTCCATTTGGCGTCCAGGTTTTGGCCCATTAGATGTTATACAGACGCTGCCTTGGATGGACGAGAGGTTTTATGTAAAGATCTTATAAATACGGTTAAAAATCTTGATAAAGGCCGTGGATTAACCTTGAAATATATAAGTTTTTAAATTACTTAGAGTTCATCAGAGGTACGACCTAAACTTTTCTTCCGCAGGAGGGTTCATGTTCGACGCATCCTCGCAATCCGCTCCCCTTGGTGACGTCTTGATTATTGAAGACGAGGCCGATATCCGTGATCTGATTCAATACAACCTCGAACGGGCTGGTTTTAAGACTAGAACCGCAAAAAATGGGCAAGAGGGCCTTGAGCTTGCCACGGCCAGTCCCCCGGCACTGATTTTGATGGACATCATGATGCCTATTTGTGATGGCTTAACGGCACTCAGAAAACTACGCGAGTCAGCATCGCCCCTGCGTCAAACGCCCGTATTAATGCTAACGGCAAAAGGCGAGGAGAGTGACATCGTGCTTGGCC
>JBIJBX010000233.1:0-4014 GCA_044344995.1 Oligoflexales bacterium
CGCTGTTTTAAGACGAACCCGCGACGGTGAGCGCGCTGGTGCTTCAGCAGTTGACAATCAACCAGCTGGATCGAGTGCCGAAAGAATGAATGTTGGTCCTATTGAGATGGATCTAGAAAAACATCTGGCCTGGTCGCAGGGCAAGGCGCTGGTCTTAACTCTGGCCGAGTTCAAATTACTTAAAACACTGATCAGTAAGCCGGGACGAGTATTCACGCGTGACCAGATCCTGGAAAACATTTCAGGAGCCGATACATATGTTATTGACCGCAATGTTGATGTTCATGTGCGCGCGGTCAGGAAAAAGCTTGAGAGTGAAGCGGAATTCATCCAGACGGTTCGGGGGGTAGGCTACAAGTGTCGAGATGTGTAAGCCGACAAAGTCGCCTCAGTGTTCGTTCTGTTTTTCGCAGCCGTTTTCTGTGGAAGATTTATGGTGCGACGGCAACAACGGTAGTTGCGGCGTTGTTCACGATGGCATTTGTGTTCCTAACACGCTCGGGTGTTTTGGAAGTAGCGCAGACCTACGACTTATTTGAATCCCTTGCGGTCGCGACGGCGGCAGGGACCGTTGTGGCGTTAGCCTTGGGTTTCTGGCTCGCTCGCGGTGTACAAAGGTCCCTATCTGAAATTACGAATGCGGCGCAAAGCCTCACATGCGGTGATTTCTCCGCTCGGGTTAAAGCAATAACTGATGATGAGTTCGGTATACTTGGACTGACCCTGAATCTTCTGGGTGAGGAGATTTCAGAGAGGATGGCAGCTCTTTCACAGGAGCGCACCCAATTGGCGGCGTTATTTTCTGGCATGGTGGAGGGAATTGTCGCCATTGGTGATGATGACCGCGTATTGTTCGCCAATGGTGCCGCAGATCGGCTACTTAAGACGTCGGCAAGCAGCTCACGCCACAAGCAGATTGAAGCGGTGCCGGGCCTTGGAATTATCTTGCCGCTAGTGATCCAATGTCGAACGGAAAAAAAGCGCAAGCAAGTTGAATTAACTCTGGGTGATGGCGACAATTTACTCATACTTGAGACTCATGCATCACCATTTAAGGGAGAACAAACGGCAGGTGTTGTTGTGGTGCTTCACGACGTCACTGAATTGCGGCGCCTAGAACGTGTAAGGCGCGATTTTGTCGCAAATGTTAGTCATGAGTTAAAAACACCGCTGACTAGTATCAAAGGTTATGTTGAAACTCTGCAGACAGGGGCGAAGTCAGATCCGTCCCTTTTGACGAGATTTCTAGACCGTATCGACGCAAACGCCTTACGATTGGTTGAATTAGTACAAGATATTATTTCGCTGGCCCGCGCCGAAAGCCATGACGCAGGTCTTAGGCAAAGCGAAGTAAACTTGTCAGATGTGGCGCGACAATCCCTTGTTCACCATGAACATGCTGTTAGTCGCAAAAATATAGCTTTAGCGTCAGATCTTCATAGTGACGTGGTTGTTAAGGGTGACCCTGAAGCCATGCGGCAAGTGATTGATAACCTGATCATGAATGCGATTCAGTACACGCCCCAAGGCGGTCAAGTTCATGTCAGCGTGAATCGCAAGGGTGCGGAGGCCTTTGTCTCTGTAAAAGATACAGGCGTGGGTATTCCACCGGAGCACCAGCCGCGAATTTTTGAGCGGTTTTACCGCGTCGATAAGCATCGTAGTCGTGAAGACGGTGGTACGGGGCTGGGTCTGTCAATTGTGAAGCATCTTGTTCAGTCAATGGATGGCAAGGTGTCCGTGTCTAGTGAGCCAGGACTTGGCAGCACGTTTCTCGTACAGATGAAATCGTTAAATTATTACCACCCGTAGGTTCCAGTCAAAAAAGATAAAAGGCTGAATCAGCAGTGCTCCTGCCGTCACAAGGAATTTATTGTCCTTTTTGGGCTGCGGCTTTAAGACGAGTCCCAATGGTCTTTGCGAGGTTTTTTATGGAGCTATGGCTTGTCAGTAACTTCGTGCTGTCTAGTGAGCCGGTAGCAGTTTCTGTGCCATTGGAAATGCTATAAGTGGGAGCCGTCGTAGCATTTGTATAGGTCACGTCGCCTGCCCAGTTATTGAATGTGGCCTTCATTTTTCCTGATTGAAACCAGACGTTATCGGAACCACTTGAGCTGACAAGACTGCTGGTCTCTAGTTGAGTAAAATCTTCTGCGCCTTCGTCAGGATCCGAAGTGCCATTAACTTTGTAAATGCTATCCAAATCTCTGTTCGTGAAAAGGCAGCCGTCGGCGTGTTTTAATTCGCTGCCATCGATAGTGCTCGTGCAGGGCTGACCTTCGGCCGTAGAATGACCTATAAATAGTTGCTTTTCGTAGTTAAATTTTGTGCCTGCTGTAGCCGCTAAGGTTATTTTTATTTGCAGCAAAGTGTCTATTTTTGTACTTGAAGCACACACAGCCTCTTGAGATAGGGCGAGTTCTCCGTAAGTTTTACCATCAAAACTTGAAAAATCCTGCTTGTCACAGCCCCATTGAAATGCGATGCGGAGAGTCGAAGGCGCAGCAGTGATGTTTGAGGGAAACAGTTCCTGTGCACATGCTGTGATATCAGCTTCAGCACCCATACCGATATATGAACCGAAGGATTTTAGGGGGATACTATTCATGATGCTTGAAATGCAGTCTTCCGATTTGATTTGAACTGTTGAGGGGCTGCCGCCATCATATAAATCTTTTTCGTTTCTTATTGCTGTTTCTGCTTCGGCTTTTGTGAGTGTGTTAACTTTTGAGCCTTTTGTTAACTCGGCTGTGGTTAAGAAAGAATCAGGGGGCAGAAGCGTCAGCTTGGCGGCTTCTGTTTCTTTTTCTTTTTCTAATTCTAATTTTTTTCCGCAAGTGGAGAGGGTGGTTGCAAGCAGTGCCGCTAAAGCTGTAGTCAATTGAGTCCTCATGACGTTAGTCCCTTTTTGCGAAGTAATTTAGGAATGGTGTGGCATTAAGTGTATCACTAATTCCAGCCCAGCTAGATATATGGGCTAAAGGTCGAATGCCGACTGGAGACCGGTGTTATAATTATCGGTAAATTGTCGAATCGTTCGTCCTACGTATAGATTACCTTCCACCCTTATGACTAACCATAACCAAACGTTTTAATTTTCGAAAATAAAACACGGCGCGAGGGATTTGGCCATTGGGCCAAGGTCGGCTAAAATTAACAGATTAGCGAAACACCGCTGTTTTTATTGGGGAGCAAAAACTATGAATCGTTACGTTATCCTATCGGGCGCTTGTTTGGCCTCTGTATTGCTCATGGGTAACGGTCAACAGCGGATGCCTGTCACTGTGGTGCCTTCAAGCTTTGTTGAAGATTTTTCGCAGCAGGGACATGGTTTGTTGTTTCAGGAAAATGGTGTCTCAATCATGCGTCGCGACGAGGCAGTTGACGCGGATTTTAATGATCTTTATGTGGTGCGAATGCCTGGCAAGAGCGCTCCTCCATTTTTTGCGGAACGCTTAGGTGAGGTCCTTCACTTTGAGCCAGGGCAGTTCGCTTTGATGCGGATTGAGGAGCTTTACAAGGTCGAGACGTTATCTCATCTTATGCACCACGAAGGTATCGCTTGCGGCGCTCTTATGCGTTTAAATGGCGACGTCATGGTTCCTGATATTCCGGAGGGTGCCGGTGAACCGTTGGTGCCGGTATCAGAGGCGCTGTCACATGTGCCAACGATGGTGGAGAAAGTTTCCAGCGAAAGAATTCGCTCGATGATCCAGGACCTAAGCAATATCAATACCCGGTTTCATTCATCCACCACCGGTCAACAGATGCCAAGCATTTTGAAAGAAAAATATGAGGAATTGGCTCGTGGTAGAGATGATGTCACTGTGGAGCTATTTGACCACGGCGGAAGGACCCCACAAGATAGCGTTGTGGTAAGAATTCGTGGGACATCCAGGCCAGACGAGATTGTGGTGCTCGGTAGCCACATTGATAGTGTGAACTGGTCGGAGGGCTCTTCTTCCCGCTCACCTGGTGCTGATGACAACGCGAGTGGAACGTCAACGAACTTCG
>JBIJBX010000116.1:0-7883 GCA_044344995.1 Oligoflexales bacterium
GTATCGGCTGGGAGTCTGATCGTGTAAAAACACAGAAGTTTCTTGAGACAGTGGATTCGTGCGGCCTCGACAGCGTACTGCGACGTTTTCCTGGCGGCCTAGACTATCAGGTGCGGGAAAATGGGGCCAATCTCAGTAGCGGAGAGAAGCAGATGCTTTCATTTATGCGGTTGCTGCACGAAGATCGGCCAATCCTTTTGCTGGACGAGGCCACATCTTGTCTAGATCAGCATTGGGAATCGGCCATTCAGAGCGCTATACTCGTACTGATGAGTAAACGAAAGCGAACCTGCGTGATCATTGCGCATAGACTTGAGACTCTCAGGTCGTGTGACCGGATCATTCGCATAGCTAACGGCAAAATCGTCGCTGATGGTGCGCCTTCAGAAATTTTAGTCGGTGGTTTACGGGATTCTGGCAAGCTGCGGTAGGTTTTGAGATAAAATCCTGATTCCGAGTTGCTTTGATCATTTGCCTAGGAAATTTTTTATAGACGGAGTCTTCATGCCCTTAGCAGATAATCCAACAGCAGCTTTCCTGCTACAGTATGCGTATGAACCTACCATGGTTTACCTGTTAATTGTTCTACTCCTGACTGCCAGCAGCTTTGGGTTACCGTTTCCAGAGGAAATGGTTCTATTGACGGCGGGCTTATTGGCCCATATCGGCTCGAATCCGCAATTGTATCCTCCGCCACATGCGGGTGCGGTTGGGGTAAGTGTTCCTATGACAGCGGCAGTCTGTTTCTTCGCGGTTTTTTTGAGTGATTTATTGGTTTTTTGGCTTGGAAAGCGTTTTGGCTCGCAGATGTTGCGACATCCCTGGGCGCAGAAAATTATCTCTCCTAAGGGGTTCGAGAAAATTTCGGGATGGACCGCTAAATTTGGCCCACTCGCGTGTGGTGTTTTTCGTTTTACGCCGGCTCTACGATTCCCGGGGCATTTTGCCTGTGGCGCCACCGGAATAAGATATCCCACTTTTATATTAGTCGATGGCGTTGCCGCCTTATTGACGGTACCTACGCAGGTATTGCTGATGGCATATTTTGGTGAGCAAGTCCTCAGTGTGTTGAAAAATGTGAAGATTGTACTGGCTATTGTGATTGTACTGTTTCTTCTGTTCGTGTTGATTCGTCATTTGCGTTCAAAGTCTACGTCTTTAGATCACGGCGCGAAGTGATCTGACTGACGCGTCTAAAAAAACACCCGCCAAGATGACTCTGGGCGGGTGAATTAATTTTCTTTGATCAGCCAATCGCTTAGTAGCGGCTTGGGCGTGGTCCACGGTTCTCGCGAGGAGGTTGTGGGCGCGCTTCGTTGACCGTCAAACGACGACCTTCGAAATTTTGACCGTTGAATTTGTCGATAGCTGCTTGAGCTTCACCATCAGAACTCATTTCAACAAACGCAAAACCTTTGCTGCGACCTGTTTCACGATCTGTGATGATGCGTGCTGACTCGACTGTCCCTACTTCGCTAAAAAGGCTTGCAAGTGCCTCTTGCGACGTGCTGTAAGGTAGACCACCAATGTAAAGCTTCTTTCCCATGTCCCAAAACCTACTCATAATTTTTGCTCACCTTAGAAGCGGACTTCCCACTTTTCCAGTGATGCTGTTAAACCTGCACCCTAAAAACCAAAATAGTGTGCTTACTCAACTTTATAACAGGTGAGTTTTAAAAATGCCACAAAAAGAATCAGACTATAGGCATTTTTTAACATGGTCTGTCATTTTAACGATTTGACGTGAAATTAAGCCCAGGCCGCGATATAGAAATTGTTCGAAACAACTGAATTTGCAGAGGGTTGCCCATGATCAAACCTGATCGCTCAAGACACCGCAAAGCCTTAATGTGGGCTCTTTTTGCGCTGGCCTTAGGCTCCGTGCCCATGGCGGCCCGGGTCTGGCTTGAGAAAAATGGTGCCATGGAGCAGCCAACTCTTGGAGTTGTAGGAGAGTTTGTCATCCGCGATGAAAACGATCGCCCGCTGACTCGCGATCAGCTACGCCGCGCTTTGACACTGATTTTGTACTGGCCAAAAAATTGCCTCTCGGCACCGTCGTGCCAAGGGGCGAGATCTAGCATCCAGGCGCTGCGCTCGTGGGTAGGAGCGACCCTTGAACCAGGCTGGACAGAGGAAAAAAACCAATTGCATTTGATCATCGTGGGGGAGGGAGCTCTTGATTTAGAGGCTTCAGGACGGTGGCGTCGGTTCCCGGAAGCAGTTGATGTGAACACCTTATTGCCCGCAACAGCAACTCTCGATCAGCCTTGGCTTGTGGTGGTGGATAATGTTTTACAGTTTTCAGCCCTGGAAAGTTTGAATGGTGAACTAGATTTTGCCAGACTAGGCCGGGTTATTAGTAAGACCTCTTTTGATCAGTATCTTGGCAACTACCTGTCGAGACGAACCTTTATGGGTCCCAAACGAACTCAGAATTAGGCCTGCCTAACCTGATGTCTCCACTGGTATTTGTTTAGTCCCCTTAAGTTAACGCTTCAAGTAGCCGAATGAATTGGTGAAATGAGGTGAGAGATGGGATTGAACATTCACCTTTGGTCGATCGCAGGCTCTGCGGCGTTCTTTTTTGTCTCCTGTGCGGATTCCGCCAAAACAACCACGTCCAAACGAAAATTAAGTTCCACCGACCAGCAAAATCAAACGTCAGATGGAAATGGTTTAAATATCCCTATCGATTGTGAATCCCAATGGGCGTTAGCAGTGCGGCAACAACCGACGGGTGCGAAATTCATTTACGATAGTAGTTTTTCGGCGGTGATTTTTTCTGACCAATTTGAGCGTCACGTGTCCATCACAAATTCCGCTAAAAATGCCATTTCGCAGTCAATTTCCGTGACCAGTGAAATCGTCAAAAATGTTGTGCCTAGTTTGAATCAGCAGACCATCACTCTCGATAAGGCAAAGTTCATCGAGGCGTGTCAGGTAAAAATCCCTCAACCAATTGCCATTTCCACTCTTGGTGGTCAATTAGTGGTTAAGAGCAAGTCAAACGAGATGCTCATGCTACAAGGTCAAAACGTTCAAGTTGAATGCATCGACATGGACCTGAATAATGTTTCATATGCTGGATATCAGATCACGGCGAACGTCAAAATGTATGTTTCAAGCCGTTATCCCGCCCTGCCTCTCAAGCAAATTATGACGATTACTGACTCGCCTAATTTGCAGATCATTAAGGGTGCAAGTTTTGTGGACACGATCAAAAGTCAGCTGCCCATCGCGAATTAAAAACCCTATCCAATTCAGGCGTAACGCTTAAAAGCGTTGCGCTATGGACGTCCGCCGCTTAAGATAGCAACAACGTTACACGCAAATTGCTATTGTTTTTGAAAACATTATCAGGAGTGAATCATGCGAAATGGATGTCTCGTGGCGTCGCTAGTGTTGCTAAGTGCGGCTTCCCAAGGATTGGCCCAAGAGGGAGTTTCAACAAAGAAATTATCTTATGCTCTCTTGCCAGAAGGTAAGACCTTGCCGGCTGGTGTTGCTAGGTTTCGTTTGCCTTATCAGATGGGTTCGGGATCCTCAGGGTATGATGAGGACGGTAAAAAAGGTGATTCACCTGTGAAGTTTACAGCCACTGGTGGAGCAATCGTGGCAGAGTACGGGTTGACTGACAAGATCTCGCTCCAGTGGAAAACGGATTTTGTGCTTGACCAAAAAGTCGAGGTCAATACGGGATCTGACGCCTACAAGGGTATCAAGTCGCTAACCTACTCGCTAAAAACAGCGAGCCTTGCTACAGCTACGCAGTCGACAATCACAGACGAAACTAGTCTTGCGACTGCGATCAAGAAAGCATTCATTGGTGGCTGCCAGCAAGGTGGTGGATCTGCGGAAACTTGTGCAACGAATTATGAAAACGGCACTTTGACATCAGCTTCCGCCGGAGCCATTGGCTTGGGTGATGCTTTCGGAGCAGGTAATGCGGGTGTTAGCGCCAAAGCTTATGCCACCGCCGCAGCAGCTGGCACCGAGAAGCAAATCAGCTCAGGAATCGCCGCGGAAGTAGAATCCAAGGGCGGTCGTGGCATGGGAGATACCATCCTCGGCGTTCTTTATGAGGCCTATGATTCAGGCTCCACGTTTGTTGCCCTAGCAGGCGGCCTTCGTATCCCAACAGGAAATCGTGATTTGTCGGGCAATGAGCTTGACACTACGCGCGGCGCTTGGGAAGTGGGAGCGCGTATCAACGTTGACGTACTACCGGTCGATTGGTTTATGGTCTCCTGGCAAAATCAGTCAGAAGTAGGCCTCTTAGGCGCATCTCGCAAACAAGATGGTGTTTCTGTTGATATGAAACGTGACGGGGTTCGTAACGTGGGATTCGTCTACTTGAAACCATCACTTGAGGCGATGATGCCTGGCTTGGAGTCTCTGCGCGCCAGTGTCGGTATCACATACGACTTCGATTCAGCTCAGAAACTAACCTCTGAGGGCGTTGAAATAACTTCAGACAGAACCTCAACCGTTTGGAACTACGCATCACTTGGCTACAGCTTTTTGGGAATGGGACTTCCTTTGCAGCTTGATCTCGAGCACGAGATACCGAATCAAGGTAAAAACGCTACAATCGCCCCGACAAAAACAACAGTCACGGCAAAGGCTTTTGCTCGCTTCTAGATAATAGTCATTAGTTCAAATTCAGAGGGTCATCGCTACCACTTGGTTGCGATGACCTTTTGCTTTAGGAATTCTAGATCGAGGATTTCATTTTAAAAAGCATTTGAGCCCGAATCGCCTGCTCGCGGTGGTTCACGATGGGCATTGGGTAGCCCAGTCTCTTTCTTGTTGAATCGTCAGGACAATGGATGGTTTTGCTTGGGAGGTCGAGGCTTTTTCATCTGAAAAATATGGCAAACACCTCGTGATCGGAGGCAATATTTAGAGGAAAAAATTTGGTGGATAAAAAATGAAATGATACCCAATTGAGATTTCGACATCTAAATGGGTCTTCGACGGGCTCTAACGCAGCCACCATTTTTGTCAGAATACACATTAAATCCGGTAATTTACCGCCCCCAGATCACCGCCGCGCTGTGGTGATTGGAAATTGTATAAAGCGCTAGCTTAGAAATGCCGATAAAAATTCTTAGGTCGATTTTTTGGAGGCTATATGAAAACTCTGCGTAGACCATCCATAGTCTTAATCCTGATGGCAGTTCTACTTAGCTGTCATAGCCAGATAGAGGCGCCAAATCGAATCGAAAAAAGGTCTACGGAGATTCAAGGCGACGGTACAGCAGGCGATGCAAATCCACCAGCGCAAAGCTCGTCGTCAAATCCGCTGCCGCAGGGTTCTGCCAATGTCGGAGGTCTTTCACCAGCGAGTAAATTTATATTATTAGCTGGTACAAGTGAACAGATAGGCTCCCAGCAGGGCGCAGTGTTCAAAGTTGAGATAAAATCGTTATTGGAGACTTGGCTGGAGCCAAAATTAAACGGATTTTCTACCAGTGGCGCACTGGTGGCTACTAGTATGTCGACGACTATGTCAAAATACCTGACCAAAGACATGCAGACAGAGGTGGATGCGGTCGCAAAGGCCTCGGGTGTTGCTTCCACGCGGGTCATGATTGCAAACGATGCAGCAGACATTATGGAGCTTGTAGCCGCAAACAACTTTTTTGGCTGCTCAACTTTGACCATTGCTCCGTCTCGCAGTGAGACCCAGGCGATGTTGATTGGGCGCAATCTTGATTATGATGAATCAGAGGTATTGCGTTCGGCTTGGCGTCCTGTTGTGTTTGCGCGCACAGGAAAGCACAAGATATTTTCGGTTCACATTCCAGGTCTTTCCACAGTGTTGACCGGGATCAATGAAAAAGGCGTATTTATGGCCATTAAAGTCTCGACCGGTAAAACAACCCGCAACGGCATGCCGTCGGGATTCATTTTCAGGTCAATCCTTGAAACCGCCAATACGGCTTTAGAAGCGGTCGATCTCTACAAAAAACAAAAGCGAACTGTTGCTTTAAATGTCACGATCGCTGATGGTAAGGATGCGTTCGAACTCGAGGCCGATTCAGTAAGCACAGGAGTTAGAACCTTTAGTACAAAAGGTACCCTGTATGGAGCTAATCATTTTGAATTGGCTTCCATGCGGGGATCTAGCGAAAACCGTGACTCGCGGTGGAGTAAGTTAGCGTCGCTCGACGCTAAGCCAACTCCAATTAATTTGGCCGACGTTAAGCAGGTAATATCGCAAGCGGGTGGGTTTGGTTCCGATCCAAGCACGAACGTATTGGCTGTCTTTGTCGATTACAAAGCGCGAGAGATTATCTACGGTTCAGATCCAAAGGGGCTAGGAAAGGCGGCCGCCGGAGAGCTTTTGACTTTTCGGTTCGATGATATTTTTAAATAGGGTGAGAGGATAGCTTGGCTATCGCCCACGGAATTCAAAGTCCCAGCTTCCCGCCGGATTTCGGACCACTGCCGCATCAAACAACGTCTCACCTTTTGATTTGAAGCCTTCAATGACGCGGGTTTTCCCGATCCCGATCGCAGCAACCAAAACCACGTACACTCTTAAGGCGTTCGCTCGTTTCTAACGGGTTGTCTCTTCGATTGAAGGGATGACCCATTTTCTTTTTTTAATTTATGTTCGGGATCTTAGCTGGATGATTTTACTTTAAACAGCATTTGAGCCCGGATCGCCTGCTCGCGGTGGTTCACGATGGGCATTGGGTAGCCCAGTCTCTTTCTTGTTGAATCGTCAGGACAATGGATGGTTTTGCTTTGGAGGTCTTTTAGCTCCGGCACGTAGCGTCGTATATAATCGCCGTCTTTATCGAATCGCTCGCTCTGGAGAGCGGGGTTGAAAATTCTGAAATATGGCTGGGCATCACAGCCTGTGGAGGCAGCCCACTGCCAGCCACCGTTGTTGGGGGCAAGATCGCCGTCTAGCAATTGATTCATAAACCACGACTCACCCCATCGCCAATCGATCAATAAGTCCTTGGTCAAAAAACTCGCCACGATCATACGAGCGCGGTTATGCATCCAGCCTGTAGTTTTTAGTTGTCGCATAGCGGCATCGACCACAGGGAAACCGGTTTTGCCATCTTTCCAAGCGGTGTAAAGACGCTCGTCATTTTCCCACGCGAGATCCCGGTATTTTTCATTGAACGCCTCGCGCTCAACATTCGGCCAATGCCAGAGAATGTGGTAATAAAACTCCCGCCAAATCAGCTCACGGATAAATTTCGACTCACCGTCTTTTGCTTTGAATGTTTGATTTTCCAAGCTGAGAATAGCGATGATCTGTGGAACCGTAATGGAACCGTTTTTAAGGAAAGTTGACAGGCGCGACGTACCATCCTGCTCCATAAAATCGCGGGTTTCACCATATTTGCTGATCTTTTGGCTGAATTTTTTAGCCACACGCCAGGCCGTCAGACTTCCGGCTTGTGGGATCTCTACCGAAACCCGCTTTTTATTTTCATCAATAAATCTTTGCAGCTGATCTTGCGGCGTGTCGTCACCAAGAAGTTTTTTCCAAGAGAGATCAAAGATTTTTGGCGGTTCTCCGCGATCAAATTGTTGCAGCAATTTGAGGCCTGCTTTTTGTATGGTGACACGTTCTTGAATTTTATTTGTTTGAAATAGTTCAAACCAGCGTCTTGAGAATGGCGTGTAAACTTTGTAGGGTGTACCTTGGTTTGAAGATAGCTCCTCTGGCTCAATTAAGAGATGGTCCCGATCACTGATGGTTTGCCATCCCCATGATTCCATTAATTGCTTAACCCTTTGGTCTCGCTCTCTGGCAAAAGGCTCGTAGTCTTTTGACCATGAGACACTCGTGGGTTTTATCTTCTTTTGGTCGAAAATTTTCTTTAAAGTCGCAAAACCCTGATCCGGAC
>JBIJBX010000117.1:0-7827 GCA_044344995.1 Oligoflexales bacterium
CGTCTGTTGCCTATCGAGGAGGCGCAAGGCTCTTTGCTCGCCTCACTGCTCGATCTTGATGCCAGTCTGAGTCACGCGGAGGCGCTGGTTGCTCCGGTAGAACTCCGTCAAATTATCAGTCGTGGTGCCGACGTTGCGGCAACGGTTTGGGATTTGAATGAGAGAGAGTGCAAAGGTGACGTTGCGGCGATTGTTGCGGCTAGAGACGTGGCTCTTCGCTGTGCTGAAGTAGCAGGACATGACCAATACAGTGATGAAAAGAGACTATCGCGCATCGCAGGGCCATCCGCGAGATTAATTGGCGCTTGGGACGAGTTGAAACGTCAGGCTAGTCAGTTGGGTGGAAACCGCGCAGATGATATGAAATTAGATCCTGGTCTAGAGGTGATTCAGTCGGAAATCGATGTTCTAAATCAGATCGATCAATTACTCCGGCGTGTGAATGAGGGAGGCGAATCCGTAGGGCGTTTGGCCGCCATGCTGGAATCTTTTGATAATCGCTTGCTAGAAATCGAGACCCGTTGGCCAAAGGAAACCCTCGCAGTCATTTCGCGCTCGGGAGATTCTTACAAATTAATCGATCTCCTTGTGCGTTTGCGATCATGCACCAAATTTTCCGAAAATCTGAGCCGCGTAAGATCCGTTTTTGATGAGCAGCTGCGTCCCATTGGTCTACAAAGTGTCGAGATCTGGAGTAAATTCATTAACGGCGCAAGATCCGATGGGCAAGAGGTTGAGAGTTGCCTTGCAAGTATGCTGCTCGGGATTAAGCAAATGGCCCAGGAAATTGATCGCTACGTCTCCCAAGCACCCTCGACAAGGGTCGGAGCGCGGCCTCCCGGCGGTTGGTTTGACAAGTTAAAAGAAAGTTCCGCTCGTCTCGTTGATGACAAGCTGCGAGACCATTCGCCTGTGTTGCAACAGCAGAGGGAGTGGATCTCGCGTTTGGCCAAGGATGTGGACTCCATTAAGGCGGCTACAGAATATGCTCTTCGATCTGCCCAAGGGCTTGGGGACAAGGTTTCTGATGCAACCAACCGACTTCAAAGGGAAATTTCAGTTTTACCTGGCATGACCAGTCGTCTCTCAGCGGAGCTCGAGCGAGTCCGCGCTGAATGGATGGACGCTGCCAAGGAGTTCGGTATCCCTGAATCCATCGGGGTGGAGCAGCTGACCGGTCTGATCCGTGACGCCAGTGAATACTTGGTGATTCGTGACACGAGGCAAGATCTCGCCATCCGAGTTGAAGATCGCCGCGCTGTGCAGGCTGCTCTGGAGTCTGCAGTTCGTCAGTGGTGGGAAATTATCGGTAGTCAAAAGTCGACGGACCTTTCTAATCTCTCGTTTTTGATCGGTGAGGCTAAGGGGGCTTTGCGTTACCGCGATGGTAGAAGACAGCGGATACAAAAAGGCCTAGAGGAGACAGCTGGTCGCCTCGGGGGACGTGCGTCGCTCGTGTGGGTTGAATCTCGACAAGAAGAGTTGCGGAAAGAATGGTTGAAACTATTCAACTCCGTAGATTTGCCGGCTGTGGATCTTGAAGAGCCACGTACCAAAGAGGTTGTGGACCTGGCGCATCGGTGTGCGGCTCTTCTTGATGTGGCTCGTATGGAGGAGCAAGAGAGGTTTGCTGTGGCATCACTCTGGCCCTCGCGTTTGGATTCGGCAGTTTTGATTTACCGTTGGGTCGACGAGCGCGTTCCGGCTCCCCAAAAAACCACTTTTGTGAAATCTCTTAGTTCCTTTACAGGCGACGGCGTTGTTCCTGTGATCCTTCTCATGACTGATCCTGAGATGGTCAAAACCCTCGTAAAATTAGGCACCGGTTCGGCAGCCTCTGTCGAATTCGATGGCGTTGCAACGATTGATGGCCCACGAAGAGAGGGCGCGATCGTCAAGGCAGAAATGAAAAATCGTAAAGCCCAGCAGCTACCGCTGGGCAACGATGGTCCGTCGAAGGGGGGTGGATCATCCTCACAGGCGTCGTCCCAGCCGCGCAACGAACTTTTGACCCGTGCAGAAGCTGCCCTCAGGGTGCTTAATCCCAAATCAAACCGATAGTCTGCCTGCCCAGGCAAAAAATCCCAATAATGGATCTTTGCCATTAAATTGCTCATGCCATGATACCGTCAAAGTCCAATTGGGACAGCCTTTCCATGGCTTCATGCTGGCCCAAGAAGGTTTTGCTTGGGGTCGATGAAGCGGGAAAGATACAACCGTTTTCCAGCAAATGAAGATCGACTGGCGAGTGACTAGGCCAAATTTTCCTAAAGGCAACAGCTGGGACACCGAGCGCGAAAATGCCGCCCGCATTTTCAGTTGAGCAGTCCAGGTAACCCGACTCAGATGCGGTTCCAGATCACTAACGAGAAATCATGAAAGCCCGCCAATTCGCGCTTTACAGCGGATCTTTGGAGTTTCCAAAATCACGAAAAATCGGTCCTTGGGGGCGTGGATCGATGCCCGCGTTGTTGTTCAATGAAGATAAATCTGACTCCAAAATCGGATTCCCTGCCGACACTCCGTTTTGTGTTGACGGGTCAGTCCCAGGCCTCAGCAGTCAACCAAGAAAATGGTGCGCGAATGATTCTAGGCAGCGGAGTTTGAGTTAGCCGCTGAAACGTGCAACCATTGAGCCCCAACGCTTTTCAGTCATCATGATGATGTGCTGAGGGATCTCATCTCAATCCGAATTTTAAGAGTTAAGTACTCCCGAAGAGGGAGAGTTCATGCCGAGTTTTTTACGAACGAGTCACTTTGAAAAGTGGCCGACTAAAAAAAAATAAAAAATTTTTTGCTCAGGTATAGTAATTTTAATTCGTGTTGTGTTATGATTTCTTCATAAGCCTCTCGTAGTGAAAATTTTCTATACTCGTGAGAGTATGGCAGAGAGCTTAGGACGAAAGTCGAAAGACAAATTTTAGGAGGAGTGTTTAACAATGGAAAACATGGAACAAGGAGCAGCCGTGGCTAAGAAAGCAACAAGAAAAAAAGCAACGAAGAAAAAAGCAGCTAAAAAAGCAGCAAAAAAAGCTACTCGCAAAGCACCTAAAAAGGCTGCTAAAAAAGCGACAAAAAAAGCAACCCGTAAAAAGGCTGCTAAAAAAGCAACTAAGAAGGCCGCCAAGAAGAAGTAATTCTCCTTGGACTTCCTTTTTAGGTAGTCTTTTTAAATTTAACCCTGTGTGGGCTAACCCCACACAGGGTTTTTTGCGCACATGTGCCCAAACAATAGACATTGCCCCCTAAATCTATTGAAGTGCTTGGGCTTTGTTGGCATAACCGAAAGCTCGTTTTCTTGTCCCAGGGTTTGTATGAACTCGCTTTTAGGAGGTCTCGGTGGAGTCTGTTATCGGTATTATCGCCATCTGTGGAATTTTAGCCCTTTGTGTGGCGGCCTATTTTGCCATGAAGGTCAATTCTTTGAAATTATCAGCAGCAGAAATTAACGCGACGGAGGATGTGGTCGCGCGCTTGAAAGAGATTTCTGGTGCCATATCAGAAGGGGCCATGGCATTTTTGGCTCAGGAATACAAATTCGTAGGTTTGTTCTCAGCAGCTTTCGCTGTTGTCATCGCTTTTGCCCTGGATAACCCCGAAACAGCTGGTGTCAATGAGGGACTCTACACTGCGGTAGCATTTGTGCTTGGAGCTCTGATCTCCAGTGTTTGCGCCTTTATGGGAATGAAAATTGCGACCAAAGGAAACGTCAGAACGGCCGTCGCGGCTCGCCGCAGCATCACCGAGGCATTTACGGTGGCGTTTAGGTCAGGTGCCGTCATGGGCTTTGGTCTGACAGGGCTTGCGGTCCTGGGATTACTTGCGGTTGTGGTTTTATTTGATTCCATGCTCGCCCAGTCCGGGATTGAGAAGCACTATATAATGGAGATGGTCGCTGGATTTGGCTTGGGCGGATCAACTGTGGCGCTCTTTGGTCGCGTCGGCGGCGGTATCTACACGAAGGCCGCGGATGTCGGGGCTGACTTAGTTGGTAAAGTTGAGGCTGGCATACCCGAAGACGATCCCCGTAACCCAGCAGTTATCGCTGATAACGTGGGTGATAACGTGGGTGATATTGCGGGTATGGGCGCTGACTTATTCGGCTCATGCGCCGAGGCTACCTGTGCGGCTCTTGTTATTGGTGCGACGTCGGCCGCTCTCGCAGGTAATTTAAACGCTCTCTTGTATCCTCTTTTGATTAGCGCCATTGGTATTCCGGTGTGCCTGATTACGGCATTTTTTGCCCGCCTGAGTCCCGATGCGAAGCAGGTTGAGCCGACCCTACGCGGACAGCTCATTATCTCCACGGTGCTGATGTCCATAGCCATGTACTTTGTCACCAAGAATCTAATGATCGACTCATTTACGATTGGTGGAATGGAAATAACAAATGACAAGGTTCTTTACTCTGTTTTGGCCGGGCTTTGGTCTGGAATGCTGATCGGTTATATGACTGAGGTTTACACATCCCATGGCTTCAAGCACGTTAGACGATTAGCTCAAGCCTCCGACAAAGGTCCTGCCATCAATATTATCTACGGACTGTCCCTTGGCTATGAGTCGGCGGTTGTTCCAGTCCTCGCCATTGCCGTGACTGTTTACGTTTCATGGACCATGGCCGGCATGTACGGCATTGCACTTTCAGCAATAGGGATGATTTCAACCATCGCGACAGGTCTTACCATCGATGCCTACGGCCCAGTTTCTGACAACGCCGGCGGTATTGCTGAAATGGCGGAACTAGGAAAAGAAATTCGTGAGCGAACAGACTTGCTCGATGCGGCTGGCAATACCACTGCCGCGATTGGTAAGGGGTTTGCGATTGGGTCTGCGGTATTGACCGCTCTAGCTTTATTTGCGGCCTTCCTGACCAGAGCACACTTTGAAGCGTTAAATATGCTCTCGCCAATGGTCTTCGCGGGGCTTTTTGTTGGCGGTGTGTTGCCATTCCTGTTTACTGCGCAAACCATGTTGGCTGTTGGTCGTGCCGCTGAGGGTATGATCCACGAGGTACGCCGGCAGTTCAGAGACATCCCTGGTCTGCTAGAGGGTAAGGCACGCCCTGATTATAGAAGCTGTGTTGCCATTTCTACCAACTCTGCTCTCAAGGAAATGATTGCTCCCGCCATCTTGGTGATCGCTTCACCAATTGTCGTTGGGGTTGTTTTTGGCGTTGAGGCACTTGCTGGTGTGCTCGCGGGTTCCATGGTTTCCGGTATCGTGATGGCTCTTTCAACCTCAAACTCTGGTGGTGGTTGGGATAACGCCAAAAAATATATTGAAAAGCATGAGGGTAAAGGCACCGACAAACATAAAGCTGCTGTTGTAGGTGATACCGTAGGTGATCCATTTAAAGATACCTCGGGGCCCTCACTCAATATTCTTATGAAGTTGATGGCGATCATTAGCTTGGTTTTCGTGCCATTCTTCCAATCAGCTCATTCGTGGTTGCTGGGCGTACTTGGTATGGGGAATTAATTTTAGTTTATTGGTAAAATCAAAGGGCGAGCTGATGAGCTCGCCCTTTTTAATGTCAAGAGGGTCTAGGACCCGCAGTGCGACTTGGGGAGTCAAATGGCGATACGAGTCTTTGTAACCGGCGGCACATTCGATAAAGAATATAATGAAATTGACGGGACTTTGTTCTTTAAAGACTCGCATATCAATGAGCTTCTAGCGCTCGGACGGTGTAAGCAGGACGTGATATCGACGACCCTCATGATGGTCGATAGCCTTGAGATGAATGACGGTGATCGTCAGACGATTCTAGATAATTGCAGACGCTGTCAGGATAACCAAATCATCATCACCCATGGTACCGATACCATGGTCGAGACGGCGAAAGTTCTTGGCCAAGCGAATTTACCAAAGACCATCGTCCTGACCGGTGCCATGATCCCGTTTAAGTTTGGCAGTTCAGACGGTCTTTTTAATATGGGTTGCGCCATTGGCTTCGTCCAAGCACTACAGCCTGGCGTTTATGTCGCCATGAATGGGCGGGTCTTTAATTGGGATAACGTTAGGAAAAATAGAAAACGTGGCGAGTTTGAAGAGCTGTGATAATGGGGACACCCGACTGATTGACTGTTGATTCGGCAGAGTCGGCGAGTATCACTTTTTTTGTCATGATTGAATTGGAGTTTTTCTTAGCGAAGTGCAAAAATTTATCGTTCAATCACGACCTAGGCAGCTATGGCAACTATTACCCCATCAAAAATGCTTATCGTATCTGGAATTGAGCTCGATATTCGCTCGCTCGAATCAAGTGACGCTACGATATTCCTAGATTTTTTAGCTCAATTGCCGCACGAGTCAAATCATACGATGCAGTACGTTGGCAAAAAGCTACTGACACTTGATGAAACAAAAAGCCGCATTGAAAAGTTCAGACTAGACCGGGCGACCTTAGATGTCGGAGTCTTTGACGGCTCAAAGCTTATTGGCTTTTTAAACTTTAGAATGCCTGACCCCGATCACCCATGGTTGCAGCACTTGGGTCGTTTTGGAATGATGATTCGTAAAGACTATTGGGGTCAAGGGATCGGAAAAAAGCTTCTTTCTCTCGTTGAACCTCATGCCGTCAAGATTGGCATTACAAAGATCGAAGCGGAGGTTCGTTGTGCAAATGAGCGCGCAGTCGTCCTTTATAAGAATTTCGGCTATGAAATTGAGGGACGACGAAGACACGCCGTAAAAATTGACGGGGAGTGGGGTGACGAGTTTTTCATAGCGAAATTTCTCGATAAGAAGTAACGATGGGCGTCCCGTTTTTGCCTTTTTTGTGGAGAGGAAATATGGCGATCTTATTTGGAACGCTAGGCTTACTGGCAACTTGTGCGTTCTTCGTGTTCTTGTGCCTCATACCGAGTATCAAGCGTGGAACACCCGACTGATTGGCTATTGATTGCGCAACAGTTGAGGTTTTTTCGTAGTTTAATGACCTAGCGGCACCGTGATTAGTCGTTTTACAAACCCAGGAGACGTTTCAAGTTTTTGAATGCCGCGGTCAGATCTCGGAGATGGATCCGGACGCTTTAAAAACTCATTGTAGAAACCAATAATATCGATCATTCCGCCTCCGGTGGCCAGGGGAACAAATACCATGGCTCGGCGCAGGTTTTGATTTATCTCGGTCTCGGTACCATAGTGGATAACTGCTATTTTGATCTGATTATCGCGAGTCCACACGTCTGGGCCTGCGGCTTCTGGGGTGCTGAAGACTTTTTCCCGCCACTCAAAGGAAAAATCCACATCGACTCGGCGCCAGTGTGTTCGATTTAGTTCATAAAGTCCGAGGCTGTTTGCGGGAATCGAGTTGAGTGCTGTCGACAAAATGGCGCGTGCGTAGGAGCTCTCGCCGAACACCTCGGCATTCCATTGGCCATTGTCGTCTTTTTTAACTGTCGCGCGGGCTGAGCCTGATCGGCGAATGTGATAAATTTTATTTGGGACATCCACTCTAGCTCGCACGTCTTCGGCAAAGGCTTCGATGTGCTGAGAGCTTCGCACCGCTGCCACGAGTGCTTGGGCTCGACTCTCGGGCCCATCACCAGACGTTGCCTGGTGGCTGGATTCAGAGAAAGACGGGTCAGCGCCAGAGAATTTCGGAAGTAAGTGTTCGTAGCTTACGCCCGATCGGCCCTGGGGCTTTCGTTCTAGGTCCTCTGCGATGATCGCTTTAGATATTTTAGGCTTTTTGGAGTCTCTATTTATAGTTAATTTTACGAAATGACCCGAGCCCAAACGCCCAACAAGTGGATCTACTATAGTGTCGTGGCGAGGGGATGGTTTGAAAAAAATTGGCCAAATTTGCGGAAGACCAAACCA
>JBIJBX010000306.1:0-2656 GCA_044344995.1 Oligoflexales bacterium
GATAGCCGCTAGGGCACTGACGAAAATAAAAGAAATTAAAGACCGCATTGCAGCGCCCACCGTCATTTATGAAGACGAGCTCACCATGTACGTTGATACACTCTCGGTTGATGAAAACGATCTTTTGACTGACTCAAGGTAACGTCAGGATCTCTACTGTGCCATCGCCGCGGATGGCAAGAGTGTGTTCGAATTGTGCGGACAAACTTCGGTCAACAGTCACTGCCGTCCATTTGTCTTTTAGAATTTTACACCGATAGTCACCGGCATTGATCATAGGCTCAATGGTAAACGTCATCCCTGGCTCAAAGCGCACACCTTTTCCAGCTTCACCAACATGCGGCACCTGAGGGTCCTCGTGAAAGACCCGACCAATACCGTGTCCGACGAAATCCCGGACAACAGTGAAACCATTCCGGTGAGCGTGCTCTTGGATTGCGGCGCCTATGTCACCAATACGCCCACCCACCTTAACTTTTGAAATACCTATCTCAAGACATTCTTCTGTAACTTTCACAAGCTTTCGTGCGAGTGGGGCAATATTTTCGCCCACAAAAAAAGTCTTAGATGAATCACCGTGATAGCCATCCACGATTGGTGTCACATCAATATTGATGATGTCGCCATCCTTCAGGATTTGCTTGGCATCAGGAATTCCGTGGCATACGACCTCATTCACTGAAGTACAGATACTCTTGGGAAAACCGCGGTAATTAAGCGGAGCACAGACCGCGCCGCGCTTAATTGTAAACTCGTGGCAAATATCGTTGATCTCAAGGGTGGAAATACCCGGACGAACATATTGCTGAATCATGGCAAGCGTTTCCGCAGCCAATTTACCGGCCTTGCGCATGGCATTAATTTCTGCGTCTGACTTGAGAACAATCACGTGTAATCTGTCTTTCTGAACACCTTGATGTCTTTGGACGACTAGTCCATGACCACAGAACGGAACCAGTCGGAGTCCAAGGAATTTAGTTTTTTTGGCAGTTTTAGTCCACGTGCTTCTACACAGTACTGGTGGGCCATGAGAACCGTCCATGGCTCCAAGTCGTACCACTTCTGATGCACTTTGCGTAGCAAATCAAAATCAGGCGGATCGGCCTTGGTCAGGCCACGTGAATAGGAGTCCAAGAGCCCATCAAGATCTTTGTCCGTTACTGGCACAAATGGCAGCTGACTTTTGCCCTTTGCATTTAACGCGTCCGAATGGGCAAGCGGCCGCAGGTCCTGTGAAGTCCATGGAATAAATACGCTTACAAGCGCCGCATCAAAGGTGATTCCTGGTGTTCCGGAGTCGTCGAATTGACTGTTCACGCCGAGGGATGCGTAAGAGTCACCGATCATTTTTTCGACGAGATCCTGGCGACCACTAAGGCGAGCTATCCGCAAGAATACTGGCTTATCCTGCCCTTGAGACCTGGGCAGACCAATGTGCTGTTGTCTAAAGCCAGCCTTTTCAAAGCCCTGAGCAGCAGAATCAAGATTATAGGCCTTCACCAGCAGTTTCCCATTATAGCCAGGGTGCGTCCGGAGTATGGGTGCTGACACTAAACTGCCAATATCACCCGCGGCTGTGCGCAAAATCTCGCCTCGAGGCGTGGCTCGCGTCAGCGAGTCTCGCAATTCCGATTTTGCTGCCAGCGGTGACGCGGGATTCCAAATCAATGCCGTCATTAGTGGAACGTCTAGGCGGGAATCACAAGCTGAGGTCTTGATACTTGTTTTCTGGACTTGGGCTTTCTTGCCTGCCATGGAAAACAAAATAGCTTTTCTACCAGAGGGAACTGGCTCTGACCCGGCCAAAACCTGAATCTTCGGATATTTGGCGGTGTAGCCTTTGCTGACTGACAGCTCAATTCCACCTGGGATCGCCGATGCAGCGTAAAGGCCGGCGCATTCGAGTGATCCACCAGTCATCCGGTACAGACTGGCACCAGATAAAACGTAGGGCCCGTAGCCAGGTGATTTAGGCCAAGAAATCTTGACTGTAGACGAACCCGACGCGGTTATTTCCACATTGCTAGGTACACTCTCACCAAGTCTTTCTTGAACGATGTTGGATAAGTTTGATTTTAACCAACCAGCCAAACCGTCAGCATCAACTGTTACACCACTCCACCAGCGCAAGCCTGGCCGAATGGTGAAAGTCCAAGTTTCTTTCTCGCCGTTTTTGTCCACGTGCGGCGCTGACTTGAGCAAGGCAGGCGCATTCTTACCGCGATCAACCTCAAGGCGAACCACACTGGGACATGCTAAACGACCGATGATCGCATCATCACCTAGCCAAATGGGAGGAGGTGATTTCAAATCGATCTGTGCGGCGGGCGCCCATCCGGATACGATTAAAGTCTCGGCTAGGGAAATCTGAGCGGTTAAGCTCAGTGTGGTCGCGACGACCGCCCTCACCAAGAAACGTGGATGACGGGATTTTTGAATGCGGGCAAAGTGATCAAGCTGATTCATTTCTCTTTTCCAAAACTTAAAACTTGAGTTGTTTATTACACACGAATCCGTCGCTATTGGCAAAGGATTATCCTATCATTGGAGAGCCTTAATTAGTAGACCTGAGGTAAAAAACGCAAGGAATTATGAAATCTTACGATGTCATCATCATCGGCCGTGGACTTAGCGCCCTCAGCACGGCTTGGCACCT
>JBIJBX010000190.1:0-5060 GCA_044344995.1 Oligoflexales bacterium
GGTCCAACTGCGTCTCCTTTTCGGGACACACTGCAACAGCGTCCCTGCACGAAAACATTAGCCGTACTGTGCATAACTTGGGAGTAGAGGCCGCCAAAGACCTGTTGGCCTTGGGGCGCCTTGGTTTTTCCCAATTGGTGGATTTTTTGGAAACTTGGCGCCTACCGCACGCAACCGGTCAAGTTATCCGTCTTGGTATGAGTGATCATGAAACCACCGAGATGGAAGTAGCGACAAAATGGCTCAAGGGAAATGGCTTTCCATCCACTCTCAAAAAGGATTCCTTGCCTTTCCATGGATGCCGTTCCGTGCAGCACGATGGCACGGCCGCGATCTCCTTTGATATGCAAGGTCTTCTCAGCCGTTTGGAACAAGATCTAAAAGCCGAAACGATGGTCACAACCGTGACCTCCCTTGAGGCGAGAGAGAGTGGTGTGGTCATCAACACGTCATGCGGAAAAAAATTTAACAGTGAAATTGTGGTTGCCGCCTGCCATGCAGGCATAAAGACATTGGTGCCAGAATTGGCTACGACGTTGGTCAATCACGCTGACCAGAGAGTGGAATTTGACCTATTGGAAGGTGATGCTCCCATTGAACCGGGTGATCATGTGCTTGCTGAGCATTGCCACTTTTGGGTGACTTATACCCACCATAAAAAGCTGATTGCCGGCGGTGCCCGCTTTCTGCGTAAATGGGGCGGAGTTGAGGCGGAAAGTTCCACCGTCATGGATCATATTTCGACGACTGTCAAAAAGAAATGGGAAGATATTTTTGACATCAAACTATCTGAGGCAATTTCCGCACGCGGCTTCATCGAGTTATACGCTTGCGACGAGTTACCAATTATTGGACCTATGTTCGGCAACTCAAGAATTTTAGTCGCGAGTGGTTACATGAACTCAGGTAGTAGTTTTGCTTTAGCTGCTGGGCAGGGACTAGCTGAGTATGTTGCGACAGGCAAATCAAAGTCCGTCAGTTCAATATTCTTACCCAATAGACTTAGAAGTCTGCCTGAGTCCAACTAGACTTTAATTTCACCGAGGATTGAGCGGCTGCTCCAGAATTTGATGCTCTTTTACCGGACGACCAGCAATCAGGTGCTCCTCGACAATCCGTCGACAAACGTCAGGCGTGACATTGCGATACCAGATTCCCTCGGGATAAACGAGTGCAATTGGACCCTCTTTACAAAGTCGCAAACACGATACTTTTGTACGGTAGACCCCAGCGTCAAGGGCGTCCTGGGAGCTTGTTCTTTCTTTGAGGGCATTCCAGGTCTTCATTCCCTCTTCGGAATTACAGCACTTATCTCCAGCACACAAAAAAATATGGCGTCTTAATTTGGTAAGCTTCAAGCGCTCAATAGATTTTGCGAGGTCGTCACTCTTATCACTCATTGACAAGAACACCCACGAGCGCGCGTCTTTCATTGGCGCGTCGTTCCACGAGCTTACCAACGGAGGCAAGTGAAAAAACCTTCTTGCCCTGAATGCGCGCCTTCTCAACGCGGTCCGGAAGCACATCATTTAAAATGAGTAGCAGATCATCCACTGACAAACCTATTGCTAGCCAGCGCTCGATCCGTGCGTGATCGTCTCTAGATAAAAAATGACCGTGACCCATGAGTTCAATCACATACTGGGCCACAAGCCCAGTGTTGGAGAGATTATTCAAATCAACAATACTCATGTGTCTTTTGCGCCCTTTACAAGTCTTTGAAGCTGTTGCTCCATGTCTTGGACTTTTTTTGCCATGAGACCAGAGGCCTCGGTCATGCGTCTTACTTCATGCAGGTGGTCGTGCAGACGCAAAAAATTTGCGACTCTTACGGTCAAACTGGAAAGCTGTCCGGGGTCCACAATATCAAAATACCAGTTGCCATCAACTGCCCATCTTAGTAACTCGCGCTGGGTGGTAGCCGCGACCAATCCGAAAATGATCGTCGGCACCGGAATCGAATGTGCCTTTGGAATTCGCGCACTTATACCCTTCACCCAATCTGGAAACACCTCATCGTCGATGCCCTCTGCTGAAATTATTAGCAAATCAGCCGGCAAAATCTGAGGATCATCGAGTGACTTAACTTTAACCAAATCAAGCTGAATGAACTGTCGTAGCTGCTGATCAAACGCCGCAGAGGCAGCACTGGCAAACCCAGGGGTTGCGGCCCAGGCGCAAACTCGCATTCGTCTGTTTTTAAATAGATAATCGGTCGACACTGAGATTGGCACCCCCCCGTCGTGCTGTGTTAATCTTAGCACATATCTACGGGGGACATTGAGTTATGCAAAAAATTACGGCCACAGCACCAACTCGCGTCGACCTCGCTGGTGGCACCTTGGACCTTTGGCCTATCCACAATTTGCTCGACAGAAAAGCTACCGTCAATGTGGCTGTTAGTCTCGAGGCAACAGTGGAAATTACAAAGTCACCAGACCAAAATTTTCACTTCGAAAGTGAAGATCAAAATATTCGTGATAGTGGCTCCTTTGACAGCATCACCCGCTCGACCAAACTGCGATTATTCGGACTTCTTTTGAGCGCTTACTGGGAAAAAAATCTACCGCCGATCGCCATTAAAACGCGTGCGAAATCACCCGCAGGCGCCGGTTTAGGCGGATCAAGCTGTTTAGCAGTGGCTTTTTGTAAAGCCCTCGCAACCGCCAGAGGCCACTTTGACCAAAGCTACAAGCTACCGAATGAAGAGACGATCGTGCGCACAGCACAAGACGTGGAAAGCCGTGTGATTCACGCGCCTACTGGCGTTCAGGATTATTGGGGTGGTATGCGTGGCGGCATCAATATCCTTGAATATCCTTTCGGCCAAACCCTGGTCACAACCTTACCAGGAAAGGCCTGGGACAATGCGGACTTTAAACTTCTCTGCTGTTACAGCGGTAAGTCCCGAGCAAGCGCCATCAATAACTGGGAAATTTTCAAACGAATTTTTGACGGCGACAAGGCTCTCTTAGAAAAGATTGCAGCCATTGGCAACGAAGCGGCTGATTGTGCGGCGGCCATATTACAAAAAGATTGGACGTCAGCCATTCAAGCCTCCCACCGCGAGTGGAAGCTGCGCAAAGCATTATGGCCAGCAATTGAGACTACTGAGACAAAGCGTATTGACGATGCTGCGCGCGAGGCTGGCGCCATGTTTACTCGTGTCTGCGGCGCAGGTGGTGGTGGAGTTATGGGCATCATCTGTCCCACCGACAAAGTGACTAAGATATCAGCGGCCATGACCGCAGTTGGCGGAACTGTGATGGACGTGACGGTGGGCGGACCTGGGGTTTCAGTCCAAACTGTGTCCTGATGGCCTCACACTTAGACCTTTTTAATGACAATTATATCGGTTACCTAGCCTAAAACCATGATCCGCACTTTACAAATTATGGCTTCTTCGCTTCAATAGCAGGCGTGATGATAATCTACCGAGGAGTTCACAAGTCATGGGACAACACACTGTAAATGTAACGGATGCTAACTTTGATTCTACCGTTCTGAAATCATCTGTACCGGTACTCGTCGATTTCTGGGCGCCTTGGTGTGGTCCATGTGTTGCCATTGGCCCAACCCTGGAGCAACTTGCCGAAGAGTTTAAGGGAAAACTAACAATCGCTAAAATGAATGTCGACGAAAATGCCAACACACCTTCACAGTTTGGCGTGCGATCGATTCCTTACCTAGTTTTGGTGAAGGGCGGCAAAGTTGTCGATAGCGTTGTCGGTGTTGTACCAAAGGCAAAACTTAACGAAATGATTTCGAAAGCGCTTTAATAATCTCCGAAGCGCTAGATTTTGGAAGTTTAAGTGAAAGATCAGCCAACAAAGGGCGCCATCGAGCGCGCCTTGATCGAGGAAGGCCGCGTATTGGCTGGCATCGACGAGGTTGGTCGTGGCTGTTTGGCTGGCCCTGTAGTTGCGGCCTGCGTTGTTCTAGATTATCAGAAACTCTTTGCTCTAGACCAAATCACTTTGACAAAAATACGTGACAGCAAGACGCTATCGACAAAACAACGCGCCGAGCTGATTAATCTAATTGAAACGATTAGTCTTGATTTGGCTCTAGGCGTAGCAGATCCGCGCGAGATCGAATCGATCGGAATTCTTAATGCGACTTTTGTCGCGATGAACCGTGCCATTGCATCTCTGGAGAAAATCACACCCAACATTCTCCTTGTTGACGGCAACCAACGCATCAAAGAGCAACCTCTAGATCAGCGGGCCATTGTGAAAGGTGACAGCCTTTGCTATGCGATCGCTGCCGCCTCAATTATCGCGAAAGAACACCGCGACTCTTACATGCGCGGTTGCTCCGTTGATCTGCCACACTGGGGCTTTGAAAAACATGTGGGCTACGGTACCGCTGACCATTTGGCTGCCATTAAATCGCACGGGATTTGTCATCTCCATCGAAAAAACTTCGCGCCAATTCGCGACATGCTCTAACAAAATCCTGACTTCTCCAAAACTCAACTCTGGAGGCGCATGGTTTTTCCTGATCTTCAAAATCATAATTTTTGGAACGATAAACCCAGAAACGGTTCTTATCATTTTGCGAATCATTCTCACGCCATAAGTTTTGACCAACTGCGTAAACTCAAACGATCAGAGATTGCAAAAGTTGGTGAGACATTAACCGCGTCATGGGCAAATTTTGCTGGCTGGCAAACCTTATACCAAGGCTTACGCCACGTGGGATTTGAACTGGACTTGGTTGTAAAAAATTCCACAAAGGTGAGAATTCTTGAGGTAAAGACCATTCGGCACAATGATTTTGTACCAGACCTCGAAGTGATCTGTGGATTTATGAACCCTCGTAAAATCCAAGCCCTCAAACGAGGGGCGAACTTTTTAATTTCAATCCTTGCACAACGAAAAATCCGCATTGAAGAGATTAGCTGTGAACTGGTAGTCGTCAACTTACAGCCGTATGGCAAAGTTAAAGCCTACCGATGGCCTGACGCCTGCTCACTAAACTCTTAGCGCGCCATAGATTTTTACCCATGGGATTAAAAATCAAAAGGCCCTGCATGTTTTGCAGAGCCTTTGGAAATC
>JBIJBX010000170.1:0-5570 GCA_044344995.1 Oligoflexales bacterium
CGACGAAGGAGTAGTGCACCATCAAAGCGGGTACTTCACCCTTTGGTTTCCAGTTTTTATCTTTCTCGACAAAAGTTGTGGCACACGAGTTTATGAACACAATAGACAAGAGTAGCAGCAGCCGTTTCATCAGACCCCCCTAGGTGGTAATTTTTGACGTAGATATTAATAATTTTTAAATTTTTTCATGAAAGAGGGGGCCGGTCAATGTGAGGAGGAACGAGGCTCTGGTTAAAAAAAAGGCAGCAGCCATACGCCTCACTTTCAAGAAATTCATCTGTCTTGCCTCCAAGCTGCGGTGGTGATAGCGAAGAGCTTCCATGAAGCAATATGTAATTAAAAATAAAGCAGAGACCCTGCGTCTGCCGATGGCATTACAGCAGAAATACAAGTCACTATTATCGAGACCTGTCTCCTCACTGACTCCTCCAATTCAAACGGTAGGATTTGACGGTCTTTTTGAGCAGCTTGACTCGGAACTTAAAGCCAAAGGATTGATTCACTTAGGAATTGAAACCTATTTCGGCGACGAGTGGTTTTGTCCAACTCAGTCTACGGCGATCGCCATTCCGTTTTGGCTTGCAGACGAAAGACTAAAGCAGATCGAACGTGAACTGGTTGGCTTTGTCGAAGGTGAAACGGATGACGAATTCATGCGTCTTATGAGGCACGAAGCCGGTCACTGTGTTGATCACGCTTACCGTCTTTCAAAACGCAGTGATTGGCGGAACATATTCGGAGATCCCACTATCTATTACGATCCAGACTCCGTACCAACAATACTGGAGCATCCTGATTTCGTAGAAAATCTTTCTGGAGGTTACGCACAAACTCACCCTGAAGAAGATTTCGCGGAAACTTTTGCCGTATGGCTCGCGCCATCTTTGGGTCAAAATGGCTTTAAGTCCAACTGGAGGCAGACCTACCGAAATCGCCCAGTCGCCCTGAAAAAACTTTTATTTGTCGACCAACTCATGCAAGAAGTTTGCGAGACGAAGCCAAAAAAACTCACCAATCAAAAAATCTGTAACGCTAGGCGCATGCGAAAATCTCTAGAGAAATATTATTCTGAGCGTCTTCAGCATCTCGAAAAGACGCGATATCCTAACGCGCCATTGCATTAAAGCTTTGGGGCGCAAAGCGTCAAACTGTTGACGCTTTTAGAGCTCTTGAGCCCCAATACTTTCCTGCCCGCACTCCAATAGGTTAAAATATAAGCAAACACAATGTTGGTTTGTGGAGTTTGGATGTCAAAGCGTCCCAAGCGAGTTCTTGTGCTCTATGACCTGCCAGAGCCTGTGGCAGAGCACGCCGATTCGCGTTACTTGCTGGAACACGAAGATCGCCCGACTGAGCGTGATGTCAGTCGCGCAATTAAGAAATTAGGCCTTGAGCTGCATGTTCACGGCGTCTTTGATGATACCCATCTTCTTTGGCAGCGACTTGAAACTATTAAGCCCGATGTGGTGTTCAATCTATGTGAAACATTCCGAGGGGACAGATCCCATGAGGGCGATATAGCGTCTATTCTCGAGCTTGCTAACGTGCCTTACACAGGTGCGTTACCTGCGGCGCTTCACTTGTGTAAAGACAAGGGCGCAACCAAAAAAATTGTTGGATGGGACGGAGTTAAAGTCCCGGCGTTTAAAGTTTATCCTCAAGATGACTTTAAATTTGAACCTTTTGACGCGAAGTTTCCGTTGATTGTTAAACCACTCAATCGCGAGGCCAGTGAGGGAATCGCAAAAGCCAGCATCGTGGAGGACTGGGACTCTTGCCAGGAGCGCGCCGCGTGGGTGGCCCAAAAACTACAGTCAGACGTGATTGTCGAAGAATATATCCATGGTAGGGAGCTCTATGTCGCTGTTTTGGAGACGGGCGGAAGTATCAAAGCCATGCCTCCTAGAGAGCTTTTTTTTGATAAAGTCGACAAATCCGAGCCCATGGTAGCTACTTATAAGGCTAAGTGGGACAACTCCTACAGAAAACGCTGGGGGATCTCCACCGGTCGTGCTGGCCCCCTGCCAGAGGCTGTAACGAAAACGCTCAGAGACACCAGTGTTAAGGTTTTTCGTTCCCTGGGACTCAGCGGGTATGCGCGTATGGACTGGCGATTAAGCGAAAATGGTGAGCCAGTATTCTTAGAGGCCAACCCAAATCCAGCCCTATCGCAAGACGATGATTTTGCTCTTGCGGTGAAGGCATCGGGGATGTCATATGGGGAGCTGATTGCTCAGATTGTCGCTTCGGCGATCTTGTCAGGAAATTTAAAATCTGTGGCATCAAAGCCGTAGATCAAAGGATAGCGAATATGAACGTGCGACTGGTGATCCGTCGTAAGGGCGAGACGAAGAAGTTTGATATCCGCCGAGGGCTTGGGATACAAGCGGTCTGTGCTAAAGCAGAGACCGGCATTGAGTTTGATTGCCGGGCTGCTGACTGCGGGATTTGCGCCATCAAAATTATTTCTGGAGCAGAAAATTTAAGTCCAAAAACCGCGAGTGAGGCTGATTTTTTACAAGCCATGAAGGCAGACGAAGACGAAAGGCTGGCGTGCCAGGTTAGAGTGCTTGGTGATGTGGAGATCGAAGCGGATTATCTGTAATTTCAGCATTCATCGCATTCAATTAGATAAACCCACGCTGTAATGCCACAACTTTTCCGATGACTTCAAACTGTCGATCTTCAGCATATACAGGTTTAAACTCTGGATTTTCTGGCTTCAGGTACCAGCCTCGACTGCGGTCTTTCATCAGTCTTTTGACGGTTGCTTCGCCTTCCAGTCTTGCTACAACAATTGAGTTGGCTGGGGCTGTTTGCTGACTCGCCACTACCAGCCAATCACCATCAAGAATCCCTGCGCCGACCATACTTTCACCCTTGGCACGGAGTGCAAATAGGGATTCCTTGGGAGGAATGGGTTTAGCGATCATGCTCTTTGAGATTCTTAAGGTACCGATTCGATCTTCGATCGCTTCAACTGGATTACCGGCCGGCACTGCTCCCAAACAAGGGAGGATGAAAGTAAATGGATCTTGGGCCTCTTCTTCATCGTCAGACAACATATCTCTGGCGGCAACCGTTGGAACGATGGCTCGCGCGGCTTGCTTGGAGGGTTCTTCGAGGAATCCTTTTCGGCGTAGGGCTAAGATAAGATCTTGTGCGCTACCCACCGCCGAATAACCCATGAACTGGCAGATTTCGCGAAGTGTCGGTGCGCTACCGGACGACTCCATGGCCGAGCGAATGTAGGTGAGCGCCTTTAGTTGTGTTGGAGTAAGTTTATCCATAAATTGAACCTCCAATCATATACCATATAAAAGTATGGCATTTTTTTTATGTATAGGAAAGCCCAAACATCCTGCAAGATGCTGGTCTGGTTTTACTAGGGATCCAGCATTAACCTTTTTCCGCGGTTTAATGATGTACCCCGTTGTTTCCAAGGAGACCTGCTGATGGGTGACTTTTTCCAATCAAGAAGAGCGAGATTTGCTGCATGGATGGGGTTAACATCCCCAGGCGTTACAGTTATGGCTGAATTTCGCGCTGCCCTCACTACGTTCCTTGCCATGGCCTACATTTTGTTTCTAAATCCTAAAATTTTGGCGCCAGCCTTTTCCAGCATGAGTGTTGATAATATGGCGGCCCAACTCCTTTCAGCCACTGCACTGGCGGCTGCTTTCGGCTCAATTCTCATGGGACTTGTTGCCCGTCTTCCCATTGCATTGGCCCCTGGTATGGGGTTGAACGCTTACTTCACCTATTCGGTCGTGCTCAGTCAGGGGATTTCCTGCCAAACGGCCCTGGGTGCTGTTTTTGTCAGTGGAGTTTTCTTTATCATTTTATCGGTGAGTGGCCTTCGTGAGGCGATTGTTAACGCTATTCCCACACCCATCAAACGAGCCAGTGGTGCAGGAATCGGTATGTTCTTGGCTCTCATTGGTTTGCAGGCGGGCGGCATTGTTCAGGCAAACCCCACGACGATGGTTGGTCTTGGAGAGCTAAATTCTCCGCAAGCATTGCTTGCGATTGCTGGACTGGCGGTAACGACGGCTCTTCTTCTTCGCCGAGTACCCGGTGCGATACTGCTCGGTATTTTTTCTGTGTCCTTGATCGCAGTTCTTTTTGACCTTCCTGTATTTGATGGCAAGGGTTTTTCTGGTTTTGATGGGGGTATTATTGGTTGGCCCGTATGGCCGGTTAATTTGATAGGCGCTTTGGATATTCGTGGTGCACTTGATTCGGGTATTTGGGGTGTCGTGCTAACTTTCTTTTTTGTCGCGTTTTTTGACACCGCTGGGACACTGATCGGACTATCGGAGGTCGCAAAATTTACAGATGGGAAGGGAAGAATGTTCAGGGCTGGCGAAGCGTTTACCGCTGACGCAGTAGCAACAACTGTAGGTGCATTTATTGGAACATCCACGACAACAGCTTATATGGAGTCAGCTGCAGGTATTGAAGATGGCGGTAAAACGGGGCTGGTCGCTGTATTTGCAGGTCTACTTTTTTTGATGGCGTTATTCTTTTGGCCCCTGGCCTCAGCGGTGCCACCTGTGGCTACGGCCCCGACACTCGTGGTGGTGGGGGCGATGCTCCTAGAAAGTATCGGACGGATTAACTGGCGTGATCATCATGAGGCAGTTCCAGCTTTTGTTACCATGCTGACTATGCCGCTCACCTTTAGCATAGCAAACGGCATAGCACTGGGGATTATGACCTACGTCCTGGTTTCACTGCTGTCGGGACGCGCGAAACAGATCCACCCACTATTGGCACTGCTTGCCATCATCTTGGCTGCCCGCTACTTTTGGTTCTCGGGCGGAAACGGCGCCTGATGGGTTCTTTGGTGATTTTCTGTGAATGTTTTAAGCCAGTTCAGGTGCCGCTGGACACACCACTATTAGCTTTACAGTGGATTTTTACTTAAATGCTTCAATTCCGATAACCGGCGGATCCATCAGAAATTCGCGCCAGTATGGCTCTCCGAGTGAACTTACTCCAGCCGCCATGACCTTTGGTCGTCTCCAACGCATGGATTTAAAGCCAACCGCATCAAAAGCCTTCTGGTAAGTCTCCGGCGCCAGATAAAAGTTGTCAAAACTAAAACTACTCCCGTCAGGTAGGAACATGGTGTAGGTCACTGGATCTCCTTCACGTCTCGGGTCAGGCGATGACTTGACGAATCCATACTTGCGATAGCCCGCGTAATGATCTGGATCATTAGCTGGATTGTCGTTCAGCCCGACGAATCGGCCATCAGGTTTCAAGTTGATGTGAATCATTCGACAGAAGGCTTCGAGATGCTCAAGACTTCGAGCATAGTTCAGAATGTAAGAGCCCAGTACCAAATCAAACTGACCAAGTTGACCAACTGTGGAAGCGTCACCAACATGATATTCAATTCCCAGTGGATTTTTTTTCTCAGACGCTCGGGCTAGTGCGACCATTTCACCAGAGATGTCGACGCCAATGACAGTCTTAGCACCGAGCTCCTTAATTTTTCGTGCATAGATGCCTTCACCACAACCTAAATCTAAGACAACCTTGCCATCTACATTCCCGATCAA
>JBIJBX010000118.1:0-7681 GCA_044344995.1 Oligoflexales bacterium
CGGGACCCCAAAAGCATGTGTGCCCATGTGTACACAGGTCCTGGATTGGGGTCGTGGTCTAATCGACACGCTTATTTTTTGCGGAAAAATTAGGCTTCCCCTAGGGCCGAAGCCTAAGGATTTTCAGAGGCATCGGCCGACACGTCCCCTCGGCGCCAATACGCAATCCGGGCTGGGCCCACACTTGCTCCCAATTCAGAGGGCACCGGAACAGCCCCCGGATAGCCCCATGCAAGCGTGATAAATAAATCAGCCATAGCCACGGAGTCTACTATTTTTGCCCGCACTAGCCGCTCGCACATCTCAACTGCGAGAGCCTCGAAATGCCTCGATAAACGCGCCGCTGATACATCAAATCGCGACACGTGACTCGTTGTGGGCGCGCGTGTACGAAGCTCCGCAATGGAAGCGTTCTTGAGAGGAACGCTTCCGGGAGAACCAAGATCCGTCAGCGCCTGTTCTAAAGATCTGTGATCTGCAAAGTTGCGAAGAAGCCCGTCCCAGCGCGGCACATCTGAAGCAAATCCCCATCCTGCCGTCGCCAAAAGCTTGCATTGCTCGACGATATCGGGCCATTTTCCTGTCTGTGCCAATTCAAGCATTTCAATCAGCAAACAAAATCTGAGAACGACTGCCAATGAGATCGGATGCGGCCATTGAAGGGGCTTTAGAAGACCATTGGATAATATTTCGGCGACCTCCATAGCACCATTACGAACCGAGGCCATATTGCTTTGTTCATTAGCACCCGCAAACATGACTTCCGACCATCCAAGATCGGCCTGACCGAAATTTCCAGACAGGCGGAAACGAGAAACTGTCACGTCTTTCCCGGTACCCAATTCGATCAAATCACTTGCGTAACAGGCTAACCAGGTAACCGACGTAACGCTGCGGTCCCCAATCATCCAATCTAATTTCCCTTTCCACGACTCCATCACTTCTTTGCGCGGCACGCCCCCGCGCTGAAATCGACTAAGAATAGTCTCCATCCCGTCACGCAGTGACTCTTCTGACCTTGCCATCAAAACAAGATGAAAATTGCGCGCCAAAAGCTCCTGAATCAGGCAATGCGGTGGAATGCCCGCGCCTAAATCCACAGCGATCAAGTCGTCAGCTGATGTCCACCATCTTGCGTGCGCGCCAAGCTCATAACGCGTGATTCGCCTGGAGAGCCAGGAGCGGTAATCATCAAAGAGAACTCTCGCAGCGCCACCTGCCCGAATCCAGGACATGGCCATGGCTCTTGCGGAAATATTCCTCTCCTTAAGTAAGCTATAGCCTGCCTCCAAATGACTGGATGCCATTTGTTTGCGCCTTTTTTGCAAGACGCCACGATCCTCGATCACGCCGAGGATATCGGGTGTTTCGTTAATCAAATCTTTACGCGTGGTTGACCTCAGATTTGAGGTCATTGTGTACTTCAAAATCCAAGGGTACAGAGCCTCCAAGCCGTCAGCAGTGGCCCACCCCTCACCTTGCAAAACCAAAGAAATCAAACCGGCGGAGTATGCATCTTTAGATAGTAAAATCGCATGACGCTTGGCCTCTTCCAAAGTCTGATAGACGGAATATTTTCGCAAACCACCACTCGCAAGCGGCGGGATCAGATCAATATAAATTTCTGGAAACCCTACCTTTGCATACGGATTAGCCCAGATTCGCCCGTTACAAGCCAACGCGAGATCCCACCAGGAGCCCAAACAATCATCGCTCGAAACAAAGAACCATTTAGCGCGTGACAGACAAAGATTTAAAAGAAGCAGGTGAACACGCTGAAAATGTGCGACGAGATCTTCCCAGTAAAGTTTGTCATTGAGACCCTCGAGCCAACTTCGGTGATAGTCATGGCAAGCTTTTGGCGCATAGATCAAAAAAATACTGTCGCCATCAGCTGATTCTAAGACGTTTTCCAGAACACTAACAAAGTCGGACGCCCCCGGATCATAGAGTGAGCCGTCCCATGTCACTTCGATAGTGCGAATATCTTTCAAACGCTACCGTCACTTTCTTTCATCAGCACCTGCAAGTTAAGCTCACCATCAACCATAAACATCATGCTATTGGAGGGAGATCCACCGATGAAAGCGATCAAGTCGCGTAAAGGGTGCCAGCCCAGCAGGGCGCTTGGCATGCGTAATTTTAAACTCCCATCATTGAGCATTCCGTATTGATCAGCGATCCACAGGCTCATGCCCGCGCCAGGAGCTGAAATCCAAATCTCCTGCATACCCGGAAATTCAGGCAGCCCCGGAATCGTTGTGCTACCAAAGTGTGGAGAACCGCACCATTGATCTGGCTTAAAGACATGCAGTCGGTGTAAACGTATGGGACTTCCCTCGGACGCACGCGGCATATGCAGCTCCAACGTCGCCGCGAACCATGAGTTAGAACGTGCTTCAGATAGGACGTTCGCTCGAGATTGGCGCGATCGCCAAATTTTCGCAGCCCCGGCTAGGGCCGACAATCGCCCCACGTCATCCACCACTAGAAAGCTTTCCAAGGACTCTAATCGTTCGCCAACGCTTGACCAATATTTCACCTGCTGCGACAGAATTTCTTGGACGACAGAAGCGTACTTAGCGGTAAACACAGCTTGTAGACTTTTAAACCATGAGGGCAAAGTTTGCGCCCAGCTTCCAACAAACAATATTTTAGTTTCGTCAGAAACACTGCTGATAAGCTTAAACAGATCAACTTGCTCCAAAGCACTTTGATTTTGCGTTGACATGAAGGCTAGATTGTCTTTTGGATCCTGATGGTCGGGCGACATGCACAGACGTGGCGCCACCATAGAACGGTTTTTACGAACGCGCAGACTCATGGCGATGCCATCAGCCCATTTAGTCCAATTAATTCGTTTGGGTACAAATTCAGAGGGCAAAGATACGAGGCTTGATTGGCCAATTCGTACCTGAACGCAAAGTGCCTCAACGGTTTGTTGCTGCATTAGCCAAACCCTCTTCTAACCTCTGAATGCCCGCACGAAGTTGGCCGATAAGATTGTTTGAGCGAGTGCGGCCAGCAAGAACATTCAGCCAGTCGCGTACAACCTGCCAATTTTTAAGTTTTATGGAGCTACTGATCAGACCCTCAATGGCTTCCATGAAGTCGTCATTATGCTCCAAGGCTTTTTGAAATTGCTCGTAGGCCAATTGAAATTGGCCCTGCTGCTCGTGAATGGTCGCTATGCGGTAGTACACCACGGCTTTAGTCGCCTGATCATCAACTACATTAAGAGCAGCTCTCAGCACACGCAGACAGCCATCCAGATTGCCCAATCTATAATAGGCCTCATAGTGGATGGTGGAGGTATCGAGCGGGCTTCCAGAACAATACTCTTCAATGTAGTGGATCGCCTCTTGGCACTCGCCAAGCTGGTAAAGGTAGACCGCCGCCAATTCCTGAGCGTGTCGGAAGGATTCTTGTTTGTGTTTTGCTGATGCCAAGAGCTTTTTCAATACGTCAATCACCGCAGACCAGTCTTGTAGCTGCGAATAAAGGCTACGGAAGTAACGCAATGCCTTCTGGTTTTCAGGATGCATTTTTCTCAGCCGTTCATAGAACTGATGAAGGGATTTCTCATTGTGTGCTTTTTTCTCAAAAATAAAACAAAGCCGTTCAATTGCTGAAATTTTATCCTCGCGCTGAGCAAAAGATTCGTAGACCCCGCCCAGCAAGATACTTTCAGTTTTGTACTGTTCCGATTCCAAAATCTTATCAAGAACTTCAGTTCGGAAGTTCGCATAATTCATCTTCTCAGACAGAACTAATTCCTTACACAACAAAGCCGCTGACTCCACGTCCTCAAGATAAGCGACGTTAACGCGGATCATCTGCACGTAGTCTTCTGTTTTGTTTTGGCTTCCAGATTTTAGCCTAGCCCTGACCAACTCAAACCACGTCGTCCAACACTCATGAACTTCGAGTAGAGCAAGTGTCTCAAACACATCATGCGCCATTGCCGCCTTTGGCTCACGTGATTTGGCAAGTGCCGATTGAATAGATGACTCTTGAGGTCCTTGGGACATGAAATAAATCCCTTATTTTTTCAATCCCGCCAAAATTAGCTCCGTAGCTTTTTTTGACATCTGGCTGTAATCAAATACTTTGTCGTCAAATAGCCACTGAAGGCTCAGGCCATCGACAATAGCGATGATGATCGAGGCGTAGGCGCTTGAATCGACTTTGCGAAAACTTCCTTTATCGACGCCATCTTGAATAACCAAGGCCGCGGCTTCGCGAAATTTCGAATAATGGGCTGCGATGACTTTGCGGATTTCCTCTTTCTGGTTAATTTGCGTCCAGAAATCCATATTGACCTGGTAGTACTCTTTCGTGTTTTTGACGATCTCAAAACAGACCTCGATGAATATTTCCATTCTACGCCAAGGATCTGTGATGGAACTCATCTCCTCACCCAATACGCGCTCGATGTCACCAGCGACTTTGTCGAGGACGCACATCATGAGTTCATCTTTATTCAAAAAGTAGTAGTGAATAATGCCTTTGCTGACGCCTGCCGTTCGCGCAACGTCCTGCATGGAGAAGTTGTGATAGCCATGTTTGGTTATACATTCGACAGTTGCTCGAACAATTTGCTCTTTACGTTCAGTCGCCACGTCATGCTTGGACATAAATAAAAGCCCCATTTTATCCATTAATCTCAATAAGATGGTACCACCCTACCCATGAACCTTTCAACCTCCCTTGAGACTTGGTAGCATAGAGGGATTACAGTCAATTTTTTAATCGTCTTATCGACCCTTTACGAGGCAGACCCATGCGTAGCCCTCAATTTCTGACGCTATCAGCTCTGATTCTATTTTTGCTTCCCAATCTTGCTCGCGCCGGCGAGCTGAAGTGGACGCACTACGGCATAAGACCGCTGGCCATGGGAAATGCCTATGTTGCGGTGGCCGACGACTATAACGCCCTCTTCTACAATCCTGCCGGCCTGGCGCGCATCAAAAGCTGGCATTTGGAGATCTTCAATCCAAAGTTTGGCGTCTCGTCCTCAACGCTAAATACAATGGAGGATTTTACAAAACTCGCCTCCTCGGGGTCCTCCACCGTTGACGCGACGATTGATGCGTTCGAAACCCTTACTGGCAAACCCCAGTGGATCAACTTTGGTATGACACCGTACTTTATTTATGGGGGCTTTGGGCTTGGGTTGGGTCTAGATGTTGGTGGAAGCATGGTCATTCACCGCACGATCGCGGCTGATTTAGACGCAGGATTCACCGCTATTGTGCCCCTGTCTTACGCCACAAGCTTTTTAGAAGACCGTTTAAGTATTGGATTATCTTTAAAAGGTGCTTTCAAGCAGGGCGTGGAACGAGAATTTAGCTTGGCTGACATTACCGCCTTCTCCAATAATTCAGCCGATTCGAGCGGTAAAAAACTGAAAGACTACGTCATCGGCGGCCAGGGTTTTGGCGTCGATGCGGGGATGCTTTTCACTCCCACGACCCAGGGCGACCCGACACTCGGCATTAGCGTAACAGATATTGGAGGTACGCCCCTTAAGGCCTCGGCAGCGAACGGCGTTGAACTCGGCAAACCTAAACCACGAGACCCCTCTTTGAACGCGGGCATAAGCTTCAAGCCAATTAAAAGTGGAAACTACTACGTCTTGACCAGTATTGATGCTCACGCGCTTAATCAACCCTTACACTTTTCCAAAAAACTCAATTTTGGGGCTGAATGGGGCTTAGGCAGTATATTTAAACTACAAGCAGGGCTTCATCAGGGCAGCTTCAGCGGGGGCGTCGAGATTGACGCCTGGCTGTTGGTCTTTAGATTTGCGACCTACACCGAGCAACTCGGATCAGTCGCCGGTGAAAACGAAGATCGAAGGTTCCTAGCCCAAATCAAAGCCATTCTTTAAAGTCTGAAAATAAGGGTAACAACCATGCCAACATGGAATAAATTAATGATCACAAAGATCGCGTTCTTTTCTCTGCTGATCGCCGGTTCAGGCTTTAGCGCCGGACTCGATAAACTCTCCAAAAGTAAACCCGAAGCACCCGCCAGCAAGACCACATCCAGTTCTAAAACCGTCACAAAACCAGACGCGGAAGCTGCCAAACCTACCCAGACCATTGTGGCGCCCACGGAAAAACCCACGCCCGTAGCACCTCCAGCCGCCCCCCCAAAAGGGACACCTTTAAATAAAAAACAAGCGGACGATGACGCAGAGGAGTCCGCGAAGACCGCGCAGAAAGCCGTAGTCAAGCCAGTCGTGGTTCAAACACAGCAAAGCAAAGCCCTCGAAAATAGGCTTTCACTTGCAACATCCCTTGGCTGGGCGGTCGTTAAGCCTGCCAATGGCACTTGGACGGGCATCGGAGCTTCAGATATTAGCACCCGCTGGCGGGAGTCCAACAAAGGTGACGGAAAGGTATTTATTACAGCTCGTTACGCCCCTGTTGCAGGAGTTTGGACTGTCGATGATCGCGACTACGATACAACCCTCCACGGGATTTTTGGCGGAGCCGAATACGAAAAACCTATTGAGTTCATGGGTGCCCCCACGATAAAAGCCGGAGTGGAGCTTGGTTATATGTTAGTCTATGCCAAACCTCAGGATAAAGCTGAGGCGGCGAGTGATGTCAAAGGTGGCAAAGTAAACCTAGCTGCCGGCGGCGGCGCGGATTGGGCCATTTTAAACGGTAAGATTAAGGTCGGACCTTTTGCCCGCTTACACTTCGTCGGTTTTACAATTGTTAACGTAGGCGGATCAGTCAATTTTGTTTTCTAGTCTGTTTTCCAATATTGAAAAAAACCTTTTTGCACCCGACGCCAACATCACTTTAGCCTCGCGCCGGCTGGGGCGACTTTGCGTTTTTTCTGCTGTTTTTACCCTTCTGACTACGACCAGCTGTAACCGTGAAAACCTGGGTGGCAGTTTAACGGTGCGCCACCTATCCGAAGGCTCATACGAGATCTACAAGATCGCCAACGAATCTCCCCTTCAATTCGTCTCGGAGACACGCAGCAAGTTTAATGAACGGGTGCTTTTGATGCCTGGAAGCTATCTCGTTTTAGCGGACTGTAGCAGTGAGCTTGTAAATATTTACCCCAAATCAGACATCAATCTCGTAGCCCATCAGGTCAACTTCGTCCCGCTTCAGCCGACCAACCCCGATGATAAATTTTCCATACAATGCATCAGATCCGAGCGGACGCGCAGCAGGCAAAACCTCGTTAATCAATTTTCACTCGCCGTATTAAGTGGTGTGCGTGATCTTTTGGTAGGAATGACGCCCTTACGCCTCGATCTAACGCCTAATGGGTTAAATGCGCAGCCATCTGAGAGTAAAGTCATCAGCCAAGTGCTCTCCAGCATATCGGTGGAAGCTGCCGGCAAAGCGCCATACGAGGATTTTTTCCTGTCGCCAGTCGGCGGTATCAATCCATTTACCGAAAATCAAAAGCCAGGGGCCAAATTATTTGTCTTGAAAGGCTCTTATAACTTACAGCTGAATGGAACCGCCATGGCCGTAAGCCTTGCTGAAGGCGAAACAAAGAATGTGATTCCGGCCACCTTTACGGTATCGACAAGCCCGAAGGTGGACTTACTTAAAGCAGAAAAAATCCGGGGCGCCCCACTTTTTGCCGAGCTCAACGGCGAACACTACATGAGTTTAAACACGGTCTATCCCATTCTACCGGG
>JBIJBX010000119.1:0-7655 GCA_044344995.1 Oligoflexales bacterium
GGGAGTGTGGGCTTGATTGCAGTAATTTTATAAGTCATTTGCTACGTGAGTCGGGATTGAAATCAAAATTTGCGACGACTGCCACATTGAGTCGGGAGAATGAACGCACCCTCTGGGAAAATTACGCTTTTATTAATGTGGGTGATGATTTACTTGATGCCAAACCGGGTGACCTTATTTTAAAAAAAGGCCATGTGGTGATGCTTCTGGATATTCATCCAGCCCTTGGCACCATAGACTTCATTCATGCGAGCCGGGGTAGCAAGCGAACCCTCGTCGGTGGGATCGAATTACGTCGGGGTGTTGGAATAAAAAAAGTGCAAAGAGAGACTATTAGGATCTTGAGACACAGAGATCTTGTTGATCCAACCGACTCGACAATCGTGAACTTGACCAAGATGCGGCAGTTGTTAACGGACCTACGGCGTCGGATGGCAGCAATTTAATGATGAAAAGTAAGGCTCCATTGACAGTTGGAGTGTTTGATTCTGGGCTGGGTGGACTATCGATACTGGGCGCGATCCGTGCGTTGTTACCCGAGCTTGACTATGACTATTGCTGTGACAATTTAAACTTTCCTTATGGCACAAAGTCAGAAGGGGAAGTCATCTCTGCGGCTGAGCGGGTTACCCGGTTATTCTTCGATGCAACTCATCTCGACGTTTTGGTCATTGCGTGCAACACAGCCAGCGTTGTAGCTCTCGAGTCCATTCGTAAAAATCTTCCAATCCCAGTTATTGGCGTGGTTCCCGCGGTAAAGCCAGCGGCCCAGGCCTCCAAGACAAAGGTGATTGGAGTGCTCGCGACTCCAGTTACCGTCGCTCGACCCTATCTTGACATCTTGATCAAAAATTTTGCAGCAGACTGTCGAGTTGTCAAAGTCGGCTCGAGCAAACTGGTCACTTTAGCTGAAGACAAAATGCGACGAAGGCGAGGGCAAGGGGATTTGCATCTTGAGGAAATTCGAACCGAGGTGGATGCAATTGTTGCGGAAGCGAAGGTTGGTCTTGATCAGCTAGTCCTCGGCTGCACCCACTTTCCACTGCTGGCTGAAGAGTTGCGCCAGGTGATACCAAAGAGCGTCAACTTCGTTGATTCTGGGCTTGCCGTGGCTAGTCGGGTTCGCACAGTTATCGAAGAACATTATGGTTTTATGAGTCATTCCGGTGCGAGTCGCCAGGGTCGTGTGCATGGTTTTTGCAGCGGGGATCCATTTGAAATCTATCTGCCTGGAAATATTTCTGGGGTTGACGAGATATTTGGGTTGCGCAAATTGAATTAAAACACTATCTCCAATGAAAACAGCCCCTTTTGATTGGAATCTCGATGAAGCCTTGGTCGCTAATCTTAATAGTCAGCTTTGCTCTAAGATACGGTTGTGGCCGCGTGGCAGATCAATTTTCCAAGTTGAAGATCATCGGGGGGCGACCGGTAGCAGCTGAGCAGCCTTGGTTCGTGCAAATTATTGATGGAAGTAATTCGCCCCAAGGTTACTGCGGGGGCTCTCTTATTGCTCAGCGAATAGTCCTAACGGCAGCGCACTGCGTTGAGCCCCAATATGTAAAAAGCATGTACGTGGTTCTTGGGATGGCAGATGGGTTTAATTTGCATCTCAAAAAGCCAGTAAAAGTTGAGGGCGTCATCGTGCACCCCGGGTATCAACCTGAGGGTGATGATCCCGGTCAAAATGATATCGCTCTACTCTATCTCGCGGACTATCGCGACGTACAGTTCGAGCGCCCCGTGGCGCCAATACCCCTGCAGCGAGGTCCCGCATCTTTGGAGTCATTGACGTCCACCGCGCGGGTGGTCGGGCTTGGTAACGTGTCATCCTTGGGCTGGTTATCAGATAGCGTAATTCGGGAAGTGGATCTGCCTGTGCTGGATCTTGCGCAATGTGCGGCAAAATACAGAAATATTGGTAGTTCTCAGATCTGTGCCGGTAACCTGGCCGTTGGCGGTATTGATAGCTGCCAAGGAGATAGTGGTGGGCCTCTGATGTACAAAGATACGAACGGTACATGGACCCTTGCTGGGCTTGTTAGTTATGGTGAAGGATGTGCGCAAAAGGGAGCTCCCGGGGTTTACACTCGCGTTTCCTCATTCCTGCCATGGATTGAAGCGTCGATTGAAGTTTTGTCAAAGACAGCACCAGAGCATCTGACTGATTCTGCGGTCTCAGATTTGCTTAAAACCAGATGTTTATCTCAGTTTGACTACATACCGCGGCACATGAACGCTGGCAACAATACACGTCAGACTGTTTATGGAATCGATCGTGAAGCTTTAACTTTGGTTGCGGACCAGTCGGTGCCTAGAGGCGTTGTACTGGAACGATGCTCCGTTAGTGTCGGGCCGCATCATGTCGAGGCAAAGTGGATTTTAGTCAAAAATTCTTCAAATTTAGGGCGAGATGCACTGGTCGTGGCCGCTACGGCCGATGGAAAAACATGGGTCTCACATTCCCATGAGTTAGGTTACAGACAAGATAGGCTTACCTGTCAAACGTCACAAGGCCCTGTTGTTTTGCTGGATCAGTACAAAACAACTTCCATACAATTTAAGGATATTCTTTATCAGTTGGATGAGGTGGTGGGCGATCCTGGTAATGGCGACCCCACCTGGGGTTGCTCAATCGGGGATGCTTCAATCGAGATTTTCGAGGACGCAAGCCAGGGTGAGAGGCGCCTATCTGCGCGCATTTTTCATAAACGGGTCGGGGCGGTTGTCGCTTCTCTTAAAAAAATGGACCAAGACCCTGACGTTGATGCGAGTATTCTGTGGGACGCTAGCGGCAATGGTGTCGTGAGATTTTCCAATCATTCATCAACCGACATTTTTACCTGGAGACTCGTATGTCCACAGGCTTTCAGCGTAACCGTTGGTAACCAAGTTGATGTTTTAGCTGTTGCCATCAAGGACGGAGTTGGATTCGGCGTGGTTTTTGATTCAGCACTAATATCTGAAGGTACAGTTCTTGCTGGAGGGTCCCTGGAAGTGCCCATTCATCGTGAGGATGCTACACGGGACTCTTTGTCCGGTTGCGTGATAAACGATGCGATTCAGGTCCTACAGGTCAACTGACAGTTCATTCACGGTATCATGGTTGAACTAGCGAGATGGTGCCGACCCTGCCGGAACCAGATAACTTAAAAAGATGGGCGTCCCACACCAGAGTATTTTCCTGATCAAAAACGTTCTCGTTAGCAGCATTTGTTTTACGTAGTACCAAACGGTCTAGTTTTCTTCGAGGTTCGCTTTTGTTTTGCACCAACATCAGCGGAACGGAAATTGCCCGCCAACCTAACATTGAAAAATCAGCTTGTTCGATCATGTCATTACTCGCGAAGAACGGAAATTCTGGGCCCTGAATTCTGATTTTCTCTGGCATATCGGAATATAGACCCTGAAAATCCACGAAATATGCGTTACTTAGAAACGGGTCCCAAGGATTGACCAAACCAACGCTTCGCCACTCGAAGTGACCGAACATGGGAATCTTTCTGACGCCAAGAAAAACAAATATCTTGGAGAAATGCCGAGCTAAGCGAAATGAATCCGGAATCAGTACAGCATCTTGCTGAATATCTGGCTGGAGCGCGATCATCTTGGGATTGAATTTCGTGCCGGTTTCCTTGGCGTGCTGTTTGGCTGTTTCGTAAAGCTTCTTTAACTCTTCCTGGCGGTCAGAACCATCAAGGCGAAAGATCTTTTTTGCTGCAGCTTCCATCGTGTCAAACCTCCTTGGGTCATAGCTGACCTGATGAACGACGGTAATGCCGGAGGCCTTTGCAGCGTCGTTGTAGGCCGCGACGAACTTTGAGCTTCTTTGGTCCGATGGCAAAAGAATTGAAATCTTTTTATGTCCAAAACGAATATTTGCGTCCACTGCTGCCTTGGCCAGAGATTTCTGTGTCGGATGTGCAAAGAATACAAATGAATTCTTGACTGCGGCTCTTGGCTCACTCAGCAAGAATGTCGGGAGCATTAACTTACTAGCCCAACTGCCGAGCGCATCTGCCTCTTGAGGCTCGCTTCCCCCAACAATGGCTGTTACCTTGTGTTCAAATACAGCAGACGCGATGGCCTGCAGAAGCTTCTCTGGTTTTTCTTGCGTGTCAAAATATATGAATATCCTTTTTGGATCCTTTGCCAGAGAATTTGCGTGCGATTCAAATGCGCTCGTCACAATACGTAAATGTGGATATTTTGACAGAGGCAAAATGACCGCGATTTTTCCCGTGTGTGCATTAAGAACTTTCGAGAGCAACGCGATTAAGTCGCCGCGAGTATCGGCATCACGGCAGTGCTCGGAGGTTAAGTCCTCGATCATGGCGTATCCGTCGGTGTTTTCCGCTTTTAGTTCCGGCGACCGATTTTTCCAAAGATCCTGAAGAGGAATGACATATTTTTGAAAAAGTTTTTGACAACCTTCCTCCGGGGATAGTTTGCTGGGTCGGGCTACCTGTGAATCGGGTTTTAGCCTCTGTTGGTCTGCTTGGGCCAGGGCTGCAGTATCCAGACCAGTAAGCAAACATGCTAAAAAGGCGCTGCAGAGCACATTTCGATCGATTTTCTTAGTGTCGGAATACATTTCTGTAGGCCTTCCCCCCGGAGTTCTCAATATTTTCGAGAGCAGATTCGGTTTGTTCTGGTGGTCTGTTGCTAAGAAAGAACATTTTAGTGCCATTACTCACTTTGTGCCCGTAGAGTGGGTGAATCGATTCCGCGATAATGCCCTCAGGCTGCTCGAATTTTCGGGACGCCCTGATGGATTTACTTCCTTGAGTAAATTGATCCCAGATTGGCAGGGCGATGGATCCGCCCGTGACATTTGCCATGATTGGGGCGTGTTCGTCCGTACCCACCCAAACAATTGTCACCATATCAGGCGTAAACCCGCAAAACCAGTTGTCGGCGCTGTCATTGCTTGTTCCAGTTTTACCAGCGGCTATATCAGCCAGGTGAGCGCTTTTATGCCCTGTACCAGTTGAGAGGACCGTGCGCATTCCCTCTGTCATGAGGTAAGCGAGTTGAGAGTTTAAAACGCGTTTTTGGCGTTTGATGAGGTTTGGTGCTTCCCAAATAATTTGACCGTCCGCAGAAGTAATCTTTATGATGGGTGTGATTTCCGTCAATAAGCCGCCGGATGGGTACGTTCCGTAAGCGCGCGCCAAATCTAGCATCGTTAGATCTGATGAACCTAGAGCAGATCCGAATTCATTTTTAATCGGGCTTCGAATACCAAGTGATTTGGCCCTGTCAATGATTGATTTCAGGCCAAGCTGTTGAGCTATTTCAACTGTTGGGCTGTTCATGCTGCGGTAGAAAGCGCGAAGCATGGTCGTTTCTGTCAGGTAATCGTCTTTCATGTTTTTGGGACGATAATTTTCTATATTGACGGGTGAAACAAAAATCATATCGCTCCACCTGTATCCGCGCGCCAACGCCTCAGTATAAACAATTGGCTTAAATGCTGAGCCGGGTGATCTCAACGATGAGACAGCTCGGTTGAATTTTGATTTTTGATAATCTCTACCACCCACCATTGCTAAAATTTCACCAGTTCTTGGGTCCGTGGCAAGCAGGGAGGCTTCGATGGTCGCGTTTCTTTCGAGTCCTGTTTTTGGATCTTTTAATTTACTTGTGCGTTGGTTGAGCTCGTTCAGTTGTGGAGCGTAAGCTCGCACAGAATTTTCTGCCATTTGCTGCAAGTTTAAATCTAGCGATGTGTAAATTCTCAACCCAGATCGTTTAGCGTTTTTAAGGAGCTCTCCCGGCATGTTATGGACAATTTCTTGCACATAATCGATGAACCAAGGGGCTGACGATGAATTGATGAATTGGTATTTTTTATAAGTTAATGGCTCAGCGGCGAATTTGTTAAATTCCTCTACAGTTATTTTTCCGTTTTTCTGCAGAGCTTTCAGAACTGAAAGCTGACGTTTTTTTGCACGGTCTGGGTATTTTGATGGGTTGTAGCGACTTGGTGACTGGTAGAGTCCGGCGATCAGGGCTGACTCAGACGGAGTTAGCTCCTTCACCGATTTCCCGAAATACCGCTGAGCCGCGGCGCCTAAACCGTACGCTCCATTGCCCAAAAACATTGTGTTTGAATAAAGTTCCAGAATTTTCTCTTTGCTTAGTATTTTTTCTGTTTTTAAAGCGAGCGTGATTTCTAGGATTTTTCTTTCTAGGGTTTTTTCCCTGGATAAAAACTTATGCCGTACAAGTTGCTGGGTAATCGTGCTCGCGCCCTGGCTGAATTTCCCCGTCTTTAACCGGGAGACGATGACCCTGGCGATGGCCTGCACGTCGATGCCGTTGTGGTCAAAGAAATTTTTGTCTTCGATAGCAATCAGTGCATCTATGAAGTGTGGGGGTAAATTCTTATGGGGGACAAAAACATGGTACTGATCGAAAAATTCGCCGATCTTGTGGCCGTAACGATCATAAACCAAAGAGTTATCTTGGTAATTAAATGTTTGTAGTTCGGCGATTTTTTCATGGTCAATCTTAAATACACCGACTCGATCAAGCCAAACATAGAGGCTTGCGGCAGTGATCGTTGTCAACAGTAACATCCCACCAACAAGCGCTAAAAATATTTTTAAACCGCGACGGTTTCCACTTTTGACGACGTCAGAAACCAGCATTGGCGGTCTTGATGACTTGAATGGTGACGGGCTTTCCAAATTTGGTTACCTCATGATTTTCATAGGTTTATCTATCGGAAATGCTGGCCAGGGCTAAAGACTTACATCCCAGTGGGTTGGAATCATCGGCCGTTACCTAATCGCAAATAGTGGCAATAACAGGAATAATCGGTAGTTTTTTAAATTGTGCTAAGGTGATTCATGGTTTGGGCGATAACCCTTGGGGATGCTAGGTCATTCGAATTTGGTCGTGCATTGGGGGCTTCGATGGTGCTGTCATTACCAACAAGAAAAATAAGCATCTTGATCGTGTGCTCCAACCGACATGCTGGGCAAGTGCTGGGGGCCAGCCTCTCTGATGCCATGGCCTCTTTTTTAGGGTCTTTGGAGATTGTGGATGACGTCAAAGCTGGCATGTTGTCTTATGAACGCCATCATCCAGATGTTGTTTTGATATCAGATTTGCCAAGTTCCTATTCAGAAGCATTAACGATCAGGGTTCGAAAGGTAGATGGGCAGCGTCACACTGGTGTATTGGTCATGGCGCCAATGTCGGATAATTTCGACCAACTTGCGGAAGATAATTACGCTGCTGGTGCTGACGATGTGGTATCATCGCGCGTTAGTGCGGCAATTTTGAGATCTAAAATTATTTCGGTCTTCAATTTAAAATTAACCACGGATGATCTTCGCACTGCCATTCACAAGCTACAACAAATTACGCTTATGGATGAGCTAACAGGGCTGGCTAATATGCGAGGTTTTCTAAAGGGACTCTCAAATTCATTGGAACACAACAAACGTACGGGCATCGCAATTGCCATGATGGATTTAGATCGATTTAAAAGCATCAATGATACGACAAATCACATGGTTGGCAGTCACATTATAAAAAGTGTTGGACGGCTTTTGTATAAAAATAGTTGTTTTGGCCCCTTGGACTTTGCAGCCAGATATGGCGGCGATGAGTTTATTATGATTTTGCATGGTGACACTATT
>JBIJBX010000011.1:0-24377 GCA_044344995.1 Oligoflexales bacterium
CGGGAGTAAGCTTCCAGACCTTTTTTTAGCAAACGTGCGATGGTGGACTTGGATGATCCCACGGGACCGTGAAGCAGGATAACGCGCTTTTCAGGTCCATATCCTGCTGCCGCTGCTTTCATCGTGTTGACGAGTTTCATCAAATGAACGTCAAGTCCAAAGATCGCGTCACGACCAGAATCAATGGGATCGTCGAAAAAGTTCCAGTGTGTGATCTCTTTTTTATACTCTTTGAATTGCCGGCTTCCGTAGCTGGCAATCATGTCGTACATTCGTTGAAAAGCCGTGCGAGCAATTTGCGGGTGCTCCAGCACCATATTCAAATATTCCTCAAAAGAGCCAAGCCAGTGTAGTTCAGCGTACTGCTTTTCAAACCCACCGCCTTTGACTGTCGAGATGATTTCTTTAGCGTTCATGGAAGCCTCCTTTAGCCGGGCGCAAAAGCCCACTGCCTCATCTTATATTGTACGAGACCTGGCGAAAGGCTGTCAAAAAAAGGGTTGACGGCGGTTAGGTGGCTTTTGATGCTTCTTTTGCGTGAGCCAAATATTCGTTTATGAATTCATCTAGGGCACCATCAAGGACGGCATCCGGTGAGTGTGACTCGTGGTCTGTTCTGTGATCCTTAACAAGCTTATAAGGGTGCAGGACATAGCTTCTGATCTGGTGACCGAAGGAGATGTCTGTTTTGGTGCTCTCAAGAGCTTGCTGCGCGGCCCTACGTCTCTCTAGCTCTCGCTCGTAAAGAGCTGAGCGCAGGAGTTTCATGGCATTTTCGCGGTTTTGAATCTGTGATCTCTGAGTCTGGGACGCTACAACGATACCCGACGGCATGTGGGTTATCCGTACCGCCGAATCGGTTTTGTTGACGTGCTGACCTCCAGCTCCCGATGAGCGATATGTATCCACGCGTAAGTCGGCGGGGTTTATCTCTATTTCGATGCTATCATCAACAACCGGTGTCACGAAGACAGACGCAAAGCTCGTGTGGCGCCTAGCATTGCTGTCAAATGGACTTACACGAACAAGGCGATGGACACCGTTCTCTGCTTTCAGCAGCCCATAGGCGAAATCACCAGTAATTTCCATTGTGGCATTCTTAATTCCTGCCTCTTCGCCCGCGAGCACGTCGTGAATTTCAATCTGCCAGCCTTTACGCTCAGCAAATCTGGTGTACATCCTGAACAGTATGCTTGCCCAGTCGCATGACTCCGTGCCGCCCGCGCCAGCATTGATCGACAGGATGGCTCCGTTCATGTCGGTCTCGCCGCTCAGTAAGCTCTGGATCTCAAGGGCTTCAACCTCTTTTGCAAGGCTGTCATAGAGGAGATTGGCTTCGGCTAAGTATTTTTGACTCTGCCCAGGGCTAGCTCAAGCGCTTTTTTTTCCTTTAGTACTGGGGCAGAGATCTTGGGGTTATTCCAAAAATCCGGCATCCCCTCAATTTGGGCTTCGAGGTCCTTCAGGCGTTCGGCCTTTTGATCGAGGTCAAAGAAACCCCCGGATTCTCAAAAATTTCTCGGTCAGGTTACGCTTTGCACTTGATAGATCATGAAAATCCACGAAAAACCCTCGCAATGTCTGCGGCTTGTGTAAAAAACCGTAATTATTCAGAAGAGTTGCGTCCCGAGCCGAGATTGACAGCCAAAGAAGCGGAACCGTAACATAATGGTAAGACTAGGCGAATTCCACATAAATTTTTGGTCAGAGCTGGGCCACTAAATTTCGCTAGTGATAACCAAACGTTAATTTCTGTGAAACGTGAGGATGCGGTGATTCTTTTAACAAAACTCGACAATCAAAAGGTTTTGGTAATGATTGAAAGTATCAAATACATCGAGGCGACACCGGATACTCTGGTTCGGTTCGTCAATGGCGACATGTTGATTGTGAGCGAGAGTATGCAAGAAATCTCTGAGCTTGTTCTTCAATTTAAGGCGCAATGCCTAACAAGATCCAATAGTCATGCTAACGCTGTTTATGGCGTATCATCGGAGGAAACCGCATCATGGACATAACCAGTTTACTTGGAATTCCCATTGCGGCCGGGACGATTATAGCCGGCATGTTACTTGAAGGCGGCCATATGTCGCAGCTTTGGGCGATTACGGCTGTATTGATTGTATTTGGGGGAACTCTTGGTGCTTTGATGGTGGCTTATCCTCTTGCTGACATGATCGGAGCTGTGAAAGCGCTTGGTATATTTATCAAGAACCCATCTGCCAATCCTACGCAAATCATGGCGGAAATTCTTGACTGTGCTCAGACGGCCAGAAAAGAGTCCATCTTAGCGCTTGAAAAAAAGCGCGACGCCCTCTCATACGAACCTCTAAAGATGGCCATTGGCTTGGCGGTAGACGGTACAGCTCCTGAGATTATCCGAGATACCCTGGAGACGGCGGCCCATGTGGTATTTGAAGAAGCAGAGGTAGGTGTAAAGTTTTGGGAAGACTTTGGCGCTATTTGTCCTACCATTGGAATTCTTGGAGCCGTACTTGGACTGCAGCACGTGATGAGCGTTTTGGAGCAGCCTGAAAAAATTGGACCTGGTATCGCCGTTGCATTCGTCGCAACGCTTTACGGCGTAGGTGCCGCCAACATTATCGGTATTCCCGTAGGAAAAAAATTGAAGCGCAAGGCGATTATTGACGGTCATGCGAGAGCGATGGTTATCATAGGTGTCGAAGGTATTCTTACTGGAATGAACCCGAAGATCATCGAGCAAAAACTCTCTGTTTTCGTTCATGATCACGGCGGCGATGAAAAGCACTAAATAAATCGCGTGTGCTCCCTGACACTGTTAGCTCAGATCCGGAGGGCGGATGGCTGTAAAACAAAAATGTCCAGAATTTGAGAACCACGAGCGTTGGCTAGTTTCCTATGCTGACATGGTGACCATGTTGTTTGCCCTCTTCGTCGTTCTCTACGCCCTCAAAGAGGCTGGGGCTAAGTCCCCAGATGTGAATAAAGTCGTGGCTGCCTCAGTTGCGGATGCCCTAAACATGCCGCTTCCAGATATCCCCGTTGACCGAAAAGTTGGACCGACATCCCAAGGCTTCGGAATATTTGAAAACTTCAAGGGTGACCAAATCCGAGAGCCTCTGATTCAAAAATATAAAGCGGGTGAACGGCCGAAAATCATTGATCTTGAAATGAACAAAGTAAAGCTTATGGTGGAAGACCGCCTCTACGGACCAAATAAGTATCCTGAGAAGGGCGGGAAAGGACAAGAGAGGATCATCAGTGTTGAAAAGACTCCGCAAGGATTCAAGTTACAGCTGGCCGCACGTCACTTCTTTGAGAGTGGCGAATATCAAATGAAAAGATCTGCACTGAAAGAAATCGAGCGACTAGGTGAGATTTTGGTTGAGTTGGGAAGGCCTCTCGTTGTCGAGGGACACACGGATAATGTGCCAGCTGGGGGGCAATTTTCGAACTGGGAGATCTCATCACTTCGCGCTGCGGCGGTCGCAAAATACTTGATTAAGAACGCTGGTTTCCCAGCGACAAAAATGTCGATCGCGGGCTATGCGGATCTTAAGCCGGTTGCGCAAAACACATCAGATGCCGGTCGCGCCATGAACCGAAGAATCGAGATTCATATCAATTACGACCCTGATGGGGCGTCGCAAGAGACACAGCAAAATCCATGAAAATCGGCAATTTGATCATCACTTTTATGTTTGGGTTTGGTTTGGCAAGCAGCGTATTAGCGGCCAACAATGCCAAAAAAAGTGAAGATCCTGACCGTAAAAAATCTGAAAACTTTGAATTCGCGAGAAAATCATTCAAAGAGATCCTTGATTCCTATGTATTCATCGCCGACTTTAACCAAAAGTCTGGTGAACGGGCGATCTCGAAGGAAGTCTTTTGGAAGTATCCCTTCAAGTTAGCGCCAGTTATCTTTGACTTGGATGTGGAGAAATTCGATCTTAAACAGCTGATTTTTCAGGTGAGGGGCAGCGGCGCAAGAACGGAGACATTGAATGTTGGACGGGTGGCCTTTCTCAATTCTAACTATTTGAAAGCACACGAAGCCTGGCTTGCTGGGCGTGAGGAATTTAAAGATGACCCAAAAATAAACCGATTTTTTGACTTTTTTTTAGCGGTAAATGCACTTGCAGCTTATCGGGATAGGCTAAAACTGGTGAGCGGGCAGTTACAGGATCCAGAAGTGGTGGCATACTCCAAACGAGCCGCGTATTTCTTGGCATCGACTTACCTACAGAAGAAGGACGCACCCGACGAGCGGATTGATCAGCACGCCGCGTGGGGACTTTATAACCTCGCTGTGATTTATTACAGATTTGGTCGTATGCGCAGTGTGTTTGGCGCATCCCAAGAGGGGCTTTCCACCCTGCTTAAACAGGGCAGGTCTGATTACAGGTCACAGTTTCGCCAGTTGCTAGCTGAAGCTTTTATCAAAAACCAGGATTTAATTAGCGCCGTCCAAGAGCTTGATACTGCGATTCGGCAGGATCCGGATCCAATTCAGGCGACGCGAATGTTTAGTCGCGCCGGAGATATATATTACGACCTCAATAATTACGAACTTGCCGAAGATTTCTATGCCATGGCTAGTGCGATTGATCGAGAGCGTCAGACATTCAATCCAATGCAGTCCATGCTTCGGGCAGAAAGCATATTTTGGCTTGGTAGATTTGAAGAAACAGAGAAGCTTCTGCGTGGCGCAGTGGAATTTAGTCTTAAATCGGGGTTGGCCTCGGGCGGAGCGCCGGACATGAATCTCTCCTGGGCGTCTCTGCGCATCGCGGATTCCATATTGGCACGGGCGTCCTTGGCGCGCGATAAGGAAAAAACCAAGTCATTGGACAACGCGCGTCTTGCCTATTTCCGGGTGGAGACCGACTTTCCAAAGACCGAAGCGGCGCAAATTGCCGCTGTTAGGGGTGCTTGCCTTGAGTTGCCAACCTATCAAGGCAACAACGTCAAACATGCCCGCGCCCTGCTCGATGACGTCAAAGCCAAGAATGAAGTACCTCCGCCCTTGATGGAGCTGGTTTGGGCATGTGATGCAGCAAGTTACTCAGATCGAGAGAAAAGTGATCAGATGATCGCCAAAGTTCGTGAGTTTGCGGAAAAGTACCCACGTAGTCGCTTTCTGGACGGGATGCTACCCGCAGTTCGGGATGTACAGGCAACAAAAATTAATGAATATTTCGCCAAAAAACAATGGGAGAGCGCCACCGACTTTTTTGAGCAAAGACGATCCGCTCTGTTTCAAAAGATTCCCGAGGATATAGCCAGTAATCTTTGGACAGCCTATGTGGCGACGGGGCGAAGTAACGAGGCAGTGCCTTTTTGGGCCGCTAAGCCAAAAAAAATTGATTCGGATCTTGAGGCACTACGCCAAGCAGCTTTCTTATTTGAGGCTTCTTCGGTGAAAAAGTCTAAGTCATTGGATCAAGAAAGATCCAAACTTAATGGTGTGCTTGAAAAACGCAGTTGGTCAAGAAAGCCAAATTCCGAGGAAGCTGGTTATCTTAAAAGAGTGCTGACAACCAGGGACGTTGCATCCGCTTACCCATGGGTCTTAAATATTCAAGAAGCATGGTTTAAGCTTGATGAGAAAAATGCGTGCGAAAGTCTATTCCCACTTCTATCGCGAGTTTCTGGCGACAAAAAATCTGGAGTGGCCGCAAAAAAGATGGTTTATATGAAGGTGAGAAATATCGCTGAGGATGTGGTTGGTAAGATTCGAACAGCCGACACCTCTTGCTTGCAATCGTGGATCGACTTCGAGTCAAAAATACTAACATTAGGTGACCTGCAAAAAAAATACGCCCAGCGTACGAACTGGCCGCTTGACGGTGCTTGGCTTGAGAGTGTTTGGACCATGTCGGAGCGTCTGAGTGGTGCCGATCAATCCAAGGATGCGACGCTTATCTGGCAGCGGATCGTTGAGCAGGCACCTAAAGACAGCTTCGAGTCCAAGATGGCTAAAGCGAGGCTTGATCCCAAAAAAACTGAGTTTGAATCACTGTGGAAAAAATAAGTGCAGTCACTTTTATTCTGCCAGCAAGATCATTGAAGCCAGAGTCAGTTTGACCTGATCTTTATTTTGCCAGTCTTGATCTAGCCACCTTTTAACATCCGCGATGTCAATTTTACCTTTGATCAAACCGCGACAAACCGGCTCTGCGATGACTTGCGCCAAGCTGCGAGCCAGCTCGTGTGCCGTTGAGGTGTCGAGTAGCAGGTGTTTGACGGGTATCTTGGGTAGAGTCCTTGCGCTAGCCTTATTCGGCAGCCACTTTTCTTCTATCCAGGTCTCAACATCGATGGTCGCTTTGGCCAGATTTCGGCGTTGACGCATCTGCCCAATCAGTCGTTTGCTTTTTGCTGACGCCAGATAAGTTTCAAGGGTCTTTTTGTCATGGAGTGGTATTCGCGGGTTTAAAATTTTATTAGCGATCCAGCCGAACGTATATTTCAGGCATTGAACAGCAAAAAGTTGATCGGGGTCCGAGTAGTCTTCGTGGATACGGCTGATTGATCCTAAGAGCATCTGACCTGCAGCCGCAGCCATGTTGTTGATTGTCACTTCAGGCATGTAGACGAGTTGTTGTTGGTAATCTACGGCGAAGCCATCAAGACTCGCCCTGGTGAGAAAGGCATCCCGGGCTGAGGGATGCATGTGTTCAAGGCTTGAGTCAAGATTATCATGTGAGATGCTAAAGTGCTCAAACTCTGTGGCCGAATGATTTACTTTGAAAAACACACAAAGCTGCTTTTGCAAGTGGCGCAAATGGTAATCTAAATCAAGTACATCATCGGTATACGGCTCGTCGCTCTCTGAGTCGGAGTTCCCATAGTCTGGTCCGCCGTCTGATGATGCGAAGCTTTCCTCAAGATAGCGAATGTTTCCTAGTCGTCGCATCTCTTCCCATAGGGAGTATGAGTGCCATTTCATCCATGGAGGTGAATTGATGACGCAAAAGGTGTTTTTATTGAGCGCTAGATACTCGTCTTTGTAGTGCAGCTTTTCGGGCTTTAGTGCAAAAAAATATTTATCCAGATTAGCGAATATGCGAAGTGGTTGAGCTAATTTAATCAATTGGAGATCATTGATGGCTTGCGGTAAATGCGCATCTGCCAGGTGGAACTCTCCAATAAGGCAGAGTGCCCGCGCAGTTGGCTCTGCGGAGAGCGCGTTAGATAATAGTTTTGCCGCATGGGCATCTCGTTTTTTCAGGGAGTCTTTTCCGCCGTTACTTGTATTGAGAGCTATGATTTTGATGCCATTTATTCTGCAATGTTCGAGAATTGGCCGGAAATTAGCCCAAGGAAAGCCCCATGTGCGTTCGTATTTTACCGTATCCAGTAATTCTTGATCACTCAAAGTTCCGCCAAGCCATTGATCAATGCTGTTCTGGTCTTTTGACCGGAACATCTCGAGTCCGACCACAATTGGGGCATGATCAGGACGATTTTGATACATCCGAAGGATTCTCAGGAAAGCTCGCTGACTTTGCTTATGGCTATGAAAGTCGCCAAATAACACAATAGGATTTCGATCGATGGCTTCCAGAACTTTGTTTACGTTGGCTGATGTGAACTGGTTGGGAAGACTTGCTTCAAATTCTTTTTGATATTTAAGTATGGACGCCTTGCCTGGGCCAATATTTTCACGCGCATCATTGATGGCTCGATCATACATTGAGCGTTGTAGGTCTATTAAATGTTTTAAGGCAGTCGCCGCCAACGCAACATTCCTTTAATCAATTAAAAAAAGCCCCTATTTCTATGCTAGCAGTCGCAGTGTCACGACCCACTAGGCAAGAACTTCCAGGGTCATGGCAAACTCGTCGCTTCAATTTTCGCGCACATGGCCGAACTGCGGCCACAATTCGGCCGAAACTCGGCCGCTTTGCATGGTGGCACGCTTCACGTCTCCCATAAGGGGCTGAATTAATTTGTCTCTTTTGCAGTCGCCATTTGGCATCGACATTGCTTCACACAGCAGGAACACCGCTGCAACCGTCTAAATTTTTGTGTTTCACAATAATCGTGAGAAAAGGAATAGATTTATGGGAGATGAGATAGTTGGAAGAGCTTTGGCTTACATGAAGTCGAATTATATGGAAAAGATCTCGATCGGTGACCTGGAAAGTGTATCTGGTGTATCTCGCTTCGCCTTGTCCCGGGCGTTCAGGAGGCATCTGGGTGTTCCACCCATTAGTTGGCTATGGGCTTACCGTGTGGAAGTGGCGGCAGGCATGTTAGGACATGAGCCGCATTGGAGCTGTAGCGCTATCGCGTATCAATGTGGTTTTGAGTCGCCGGCGCACTTTAGTCGTAAATTCAGTGTCCACTTTGGAAGGCCACCGGGTCTTTATCGTTTAGCATCTGGGAACTTGCCCGCGGCCGCATGTTTGTAGTTTTCTAGGCGCAGACGGAGATGGGTGTGATCACTTTTCTCCCGCGAATACCTGTACTGCTCGCACGGCTCGCAGCCAACCTTGTTTAATTGCCATGATTTGCTTTTGGTCAGATTGAGAGGTGGCTGGCTGAAAAACTTTGTCCGAAGCGCGAGCTGCCGCGAGATCAGAAAGATTTTTATAAACACCTAAGCCTAATCCGGCAAATAGACCAGCACCAATGGCTGTTGATTCGATGTCTCTTGGTCGGTCAACTGGTGCGCCTATGAGGTCTGATTGCAGCTGCATTAAGAAATTGTTCGCCGCTGCGCCGCCATCTGCGCGTAGGATCCTGAGTTTTGAACCGAGAAGAGTCTCCATGGAATGAGCTAAATCTGCCACCTGCAAGGCGATACCCTCGAGTGTGGCGCGTATCATGTCGTTTTTGGTCGTGCCGCGATGCATGCCTAGAAAAGCCCCGCGTGCGCGCGGATTCCACCAGGGCGCGCTTAAACCAGCTAATGCAGGTACAAAATAAAGATCAGGAGCTGCGAGTCCTTTTTTTGCGGCTTCTTCTGAGTCTTTTGAGGTTTCAAGAAAGCCGAATTGGTCGCGCACAAACTGGACTGCGGCGCCTGCTATAAATGAGCTTCCCTCAAGGGCGTAGGATAATTTTCCATCCAGATTCCACGCAACAGTCGATAGAATTCCTTTGCCAGCCGTGACTGGTTCAGCGCCAGTGTTTAACAGAAGGAATGCGCCTGTGCCAAATGTGCATTTAGCTTCTCCTACAGCAAAACAGGCTTGACCTGCCAGTGCGGCCTGCTGATCGCCCAACAGAGCTGTAACTGGGATTCCATCAGGAAGAATGCCTGTATTTTTCGTCTGGCCAAAGTCACCCGCGCTCGTTCGGACCTCCGGCAAGGCGGACAGAGGTATGTTGCCGAAAAGTTCTAGCAACTCCTTATCCCATTGGTTCTTCTTAATATCAAAAAGCATCGTTCGACTGGCGTTACTTGATTCAGTGGCATGCGATTGTCCGGCGGTCAATTTATGTAGCAGCCAGCAATCAATTGTTCCGAGTATGGATGCTCCTGATGTGAGGGCTTGTTTGACGTTCTTGTTATTAGCCAGGAGCCAAGAGATTTTTGATGCGCTAAAATAAGGATCTAGTACAAGTCCTGTCTTCTCCCGAATCATGGGCTCGTGACCTGCCGCTTTAAGTTCAGCGCATATATCACTGCTTCTGCGGCACTGCCAGACAATAGCCTTGCATGTTGGTGAGGAAGTTTTTCGATCAAAAACGCAAATGGTTTCTCGCTGGTTAGAGATACCGATAGCCGCGATACGACTACTAGCGTCACTGCCGCCGAGGGGCGACAAGGCCTTTTCAATGGACTTACAAACCGATATCCAAATCTCATTGAGATCATGCTCGACCCAACCCGGGGCTGGGAAGTGTTGTGGGTAATCAACCGTGGCTTTACTGGCGATCTTCGGTTGACTGGGATTGGAAATGTCTATCAATAGTGCCGTACTGCCTGTTGTGCCCTGGTCAATCGACAAGATCAGATTTTTAGCCATCCCACGTCCTCCTGTTTGCCCGCGTCATTATTGCTCTTTTTGGAATATCCAGGACGACGATCCTAGCACACGACAAGTTGTCTTGACCAGACTTGGGGTGTTGCCTATAGTCCCTCCGCTGTATGTGTAAACCCCTTTTTTGACCGGACTTTTTGTGACAATGACGCGTGTTATTTTCATGGGTTCTCCCGCCGAGGTGCTAGGTCCATTGCGCGCACTCATGGAGCGAGCCGGCGAAATGGGTGCGGAGCTTGTTGGGGTTGTTAGCCAGCCCGCACGACCGGCCGGGCGAGGTGGAAACCTGCTGGATCCACCGGTCGCCAGTTTTAGCAAAGAAAAAGGTATCAAGACTCTTCAGCCCGAGAGCGCTAAAGCACCGGAGTTTTTAGAGGAACTAAGACGGCTTTCGCCTGATGTCATAGTCACGGCTGCCTATGGCCAAATCTTGTCAGAGGACTTTCTTAAGATTCCTCGCATTGGCACTATCAATATCCATCCGAGCTTGCTGCCGGCTTACCGCGGAGCAACGCCTGTCCCAGCGGCGCTACTTGATGGCCAGAAGATCACCGGCGTTTCCATACTGTTTACTGTGAAGCAATTGGACGCTGGCAACATAATTTTACAAAAGCAATTTGAAATTCTTCCTGCCGAAACGGCAGGCGAGCTGACTTTAAGGCTTTTTTCAGAGAGTAGTGCCATGTTGCTGGAAGTCATCGATTTGTTGCGTCGAAATCCGGGTACCAAAGGTCTCCCTCAGGAGCAAGCGGCTATAACTTTCTGCAAAAAAATAGCGAAAGAAATGGGTGAAATTGATTGGTCCCTAGATGCCGTGAAGATATGCGATAGATTTAGAGCTTTTCAGCCGTGGCCAGGCTCATTTACACACCTTGGTGATCGTTTGATTGGAATTATCGAGATGTCTCTCGCACAAGGTAAGGCGGCCGGTGGTAAGCCCGGCGCCGTCATCTATGATAAACCATCTAAGTCACTTATCGTGAGCTGCGGAAACAGTGCGGTTCATTTGCTGAAGCTCAAACCAGCGGGTGGCAAAGAGATGGACGCGGCTTCTTTTTGGAATGGGCTGCGAGATCGGCAATCAGTCAGCTTCGGCCAGCCACAACAAGGAGTGGATTAATTGACTCCTAACCTTCAAAAAAAGATTAAGCTTGCGGTGGGAGTGTCTGGCTCAGGAAGATCTCTGGCGAATTTGCTTGAAAATCAGCAGGGTAAGAACTTTGAGGTGTCGTTTGTTTTTAGTTCTTCCCCAACGGCAGGGGCGAATTCAATCGCGGAACGTCACGGTGTACCATTGATGGTGTTAGATTTTTCAAAGACCGTTCTCAATCGGACAAAATTTGAGCTTTACGGAGCCCTTGAGAACTACGGAATTGATTTGGTGGTGCTTGCTGGATTTTTGAAGTTGTTACCGGTTGATAATGGTTGGCAGAACAGGATTATTAACATCCACCCCGCGCTCCTTCCGAAATACGGGGGAAAAGGTATGCATGGACGTCGCGTCCATGAGGCTGTTGTAGATGCGGGTGAGTTGACTACAGGTGCCACGGTTCATTTTGTCAATGAAATGTATGATGATGGCAGCATCATCGCGCAAGTTAAGTTGCCAATTATCCCCACCGATTCGCCCGATGTCGTTGCCCAAAAGGTTTTCCAGGCGGAGTGTCGACTACTGCCGGCAGTGATTGCTGCGCTTGCGGCAGGAAGATTACCTTGCCGGGGAATTGCCCAACTAAATAATAAAGGGGAATTCATTGAGCCAAGCTGAACTGAGTAAAGATCTTTTTGCGAGTACATTCGAAAATCTCCTCGGAAGGCAGTGGGATGATCAAAAGTCTCGATTACATCAGGCGATCAGATATTGTCTAACGGGCGGTGGAAAGAGAGTTCGAGCGATACTTTCCATGTTGGTTTGCGAAGCATACGGTAAAAATTTTCGACTTGCTCTGAGTGCGGCAACGGCGGTTGAGATGGTTCATGCTTATAGCCTGGCTCACGATGATTTGCCCTGCATGGATAATGACGATATGCGACGTGGTAGGCCATCACTTCACAAGGCATTTGATGAATGCACGGCGCTTTTGGCGGGTGATGCCATTTTGACAGACGCGATAAGAGTGTTGGTCGACGATGAGTTCTTTCCTGATGCCGCATTTGTTGGTGTTTCGGATCGAACACGCTTGGTGCGTGAATTGGTGTTGGCCGCAGGCGGGCAGGGTATGGTGTATGGACAGGACCGAGATATTTTTTGGACGTCTAAAAATGATTTTACCCTCCAAGATCTTGAAGGCATACATCGGGCAAAAACAGGCGCGTTGATGGGATCTGCCGCGGCCATGGGCGCCGTCGCGGCCGGGGCTTTGGAGTCCGATGTGGTAAAGTGGCGAGAATTTGGCATTTTGATTGGCCTTGCGTTTCAGGCGATGGATGACGTTTTGGATGATGCTCCAACCACCGGAAAGACCGCCAATAAAGACAAAGAGCAGAACAAACTGACTTACATGACACTATTTGCGCGAGAAGAGGTTCAAGATATTGCCCGGCGCCACACAATAGATGCTATTAATTTAATCCCTAGCAATGTTCGCCGGGATGATTTAATTCAATTAGTTGATTCGCTACTTGCGCGGCGACGATAGAATGACTCAAGGAGCGAAGATGATCGAGAAAAAAATAGTCAATGATGTTTTAGTCCCTCTGAATCAAAAATTGACGGCAGAAAACTACTCACATTCAATTCTGCAGTTCCGAGACCGTCAGGCCGGCGTCAGTGAGGTTTATGATCCCGAAGGAGACAATTACACTTACAACGCATACTGCATCGAGGCCACTTTGTTGACGGAGCTTTACTCTTGCGAATTCGAGTTTCTCGAGGACGCATTAATGGCAGTTAATGAGGAGTTTGGCCAATGGGAACTGGTCGATCTTGGCGAGAAGTCTGGTTGTGGATCTTGCGTTGCAAAAGGAGTCAATTAGTGGTGCGCTTTCTCGTACTTTTACTATGTTGCGCCAGCTTTCAAGCTTTGGCCGAAGAATTGGTCCCAGCCAAGATTGAGGAAATCAGTCCGCGCGAGGATTTTCGCAAAAAAACATTTGGGGAGTCCCTGGCAAAAAGAGCGTGCAAAGTGATTTCTAAAAACCCATCGGGCGTTGTTTCGGAAAATCCAGCCCTTACAAATACTTTGCAAAAAATGCTTGATGCGCTGAATAAAAGCTCACCCACTGATCTTGCTCCTTTATTTCACCCGCAATTAAAAGTAAGAACGAAGCAAGTCGCCGCCGCCCTGACGTCAATTTCGAGGATTTCGGGTAAAAATGTCCAAGCTAGTCTCTTTCGCGCCTACGCCATAAATAATCCAGATGGCGACCCGCAACCGACAGAGTGCGCTGAGGACGGCTTGTTGATTCGGCCGCTTTATGGGCACCGTGTGCAGGTTGCGGTTTGGATCCAAGCTCAAGGCGCTGACGAAATCTCGCGGGTTTATGCTGATTTTGTCCCAACGAAGGACGCCTGGTTGATTGGCGCTTGGAACGTGCAGCAGTGGACACACGCGGGCCAAGATTACAATGACTGGCGGGCAAAGGCTCAAAAATCTGTTGAAAGCAAGCAAGTCATCGCAGGCTGGATTTTCTATGATATTGCAATCAAGCTGCTCGATGGTGGAAAATTTTTGAGTTTCCCCGTCGAAAAAGACATCACTGCTGAACAAGCAAAAGTTCTTTCTGGAAAAACTCTCATGGAAAATCTCGCGCCAAAATTTCCGTCTGAAAAGCTTGTTTACGTTTCGAGTCTTTTTTCACGCCATGGCGCAGGATTGCTTTTGAGATTTGGCTTGGAGAGTGAGTGGTCAGCAAACGCGATTAGAGAGCACTGCCGCGCAAAATATCGGCAGTTATTAGACGATGGATTGGCGCGAGATCTGGCCGGCATTCGTTGTGATTATGTCTTGCCTAAAGAGTCGCCGACTAAAGAAGGGGTTCTGGGCGGTATATTTGTTGATCAAGCTTCTCTCAAAAACAAATAAATGGCTGCCTAACGGCATCTATTGCCAGTTCGCGCTAAGAGCTGACCAGCATCCAAGTAGCCAACCAGCAATAAGTAATGAACCGCCAATTGGTGTTATTGCGCCAAAGGTGCGGATGCCCGTGAACACAAGCAGATAAAGACTGCCTGAGAAAATCAACACACCCAACGCTAGAGCCAAAGCCCCAAGTTTGAGGGCGCTATGGTCAATGCGCGTCATGAGTAATGCAAATACTAGAATCCCTAAACTTTGAGTCGTTAGGTAGCGAGACGCAGTCTCAAAAATTGTCATATCTTCGGGTGTCAACCGTCCCTTTAAGCCGTGAGCAGCAAACGCTCCAAGGCCAACGGCGGCGGCAGAAAAGATTGAACCCAGGGCGAAAAACATCGTCCACATTGGATAACTCCGATTAGTTACATTCTTTCATTTAGCAGGATTAGGGTTTTCAGACTTAACTTCGCCGGCTGGAGCAGCCTGACTGGCTTCTGGTTTGGTGGTGCTAGTATTCGCGACCGCGACCGGCAGACCTTTGCAGTCCTGGAATTCCTTTTTTAAACTTTCGTTCAGCTCTTTTAGAAGATCATACTCTTTCGCGCTTTTGACTCGGGCAAAATATTCAGTTAATTCCACACTCTTTTCGGGATTCATTGTTTCCAGGATGGTGGTGACCTGTTTCTGCTTCAATTTCTTGAATAACGCGACCGTAAGATCTTTATCTAATTTTTCGAATGCTGTGGCGGCTTTCTTAGGATCCATTTTGTCGTAAAGTTCGACAATTTTATCCAGTCGCTCGCCTTTAAGATCCTTTTCTTCTTGCAGTGTTTTTGCGATGAATTTTCGTTCATCTTCCAATTGCCCGAGCTTTTCCTCGATGCTCTTTTCGAGTGATTTGAGTTGCTCTTCCCTTTTCGCGAGTTGGGTTGTTCGTTCGGATATTTGCCGATCTTTACGTTCAGCCATATCCAGGTATTTGCCGATTTCCGCCTTCTGTACTTTCTTCGCATTTAATTTTGGTAATTCAAACAGCTCAGATAAGAAGCTCTTTCTCTTTGCCGTTTCTGCCACTTCTTTCTCATCCACAAGTTCGTCTTCGACGGGTTTATTCGCCTCTGGTTTATTTGCCTCGGGCTTATCGGCAGCTGGTTTTTCTTTGGCCGATTTTTCCTTCGCAGCCTCCGCGAATAGGTGCCGGTCGCCAAGCTGTAGCCATCCTTGGTGCATGCTGAGAGCTAAAAACACTAGGATCACTTTTGAGATCAATATGGTTTTCATTAGAGTTAGCTGTTTCATGTCTATCTCCCTGGTTTTTACCGGTAGAATTTTCTGAGTGCGTGTTCGTCCAGCATTTTTTGTTCCCGCTTCGATTGCTCAAGAGCCCATTCAGCCTTATATTTGGACTGCAGAGTTTGGATGGCCTCTAAATCTCGATGAGCGCGACTCATAACTTCAGTTTGTTCTTTCTCCATTTTTTCAATTTCGATCACGTCTTGATAGAGACGCATCCATAGGCTCTTTACGTTGTCCAGACCAGTCTCCAGGGCATCAAGCATGAGGCGATTATTGCTAGCCCTTTCTTCGTTGAGTCTGCTTACACCGTCGATATATTCCTTTTGAGTGGCACGCATTGCCGCTACCGCGTCGATCTTTTTTTTGCGCACAATGGCAAGCTGTGATAATTCATTATCGAATCTGGCTTTCCTGTCCTCTATGACCGGGTCGAGGCGTTTGGCTTTCTTTTCAATAGATTGCATGCTTTAACACCTAGGCTGAGAGGTTTTGACCGTCGACGTATTCGCCTGGATTGGCGCGATTTGGCCCGTGAACGATGACCGCCAGCTGTTCTAGCGCCTTTTCATAGGGACATAGTTCATTGCGATCCTGTTTTAGGAATTTTTCAATACTTGGCATTAGCCGAATTGCGGTGTCCAATGTCGGGTTTGTACCAGCTTGGTAGCTACCAATTTGCACGTAATCAAAGTTCTCCTGATATGTCCCCATGAGCATTTTTATAAACGCTGCTGCATCCTGATGATCGCGGTCAACGATGTCATGCATCACACGGCTTGTTGAATTGGTAATATCTATTGCTGGGAAGTGATGGCGAGCGGCTAAGGTTCGAGATAGCACAACGTGTCCATCCAAGATACTGCGGGCGGCGTCGGCAATTGGCTCGTTAAAGTCGTCACCGTCCACTAATACTGTATAAAGGCCTGAAATTGAGCCGCGCGCCTGCGGTCCGCACCGTTCAAGCAACTTTGGAAGTAGAGAGAAAACCGATGGTGGATAGCCTTTGGTGGTTGGTGGTTCGCCAACCGCAAGACCGATTTCCCGCTGAGCCATGGCCACACGAGTAAGTGAGTCCATCATGACCAGAACTTTTTTATCCCGCGACGCAAAATGTTCCGCAATCGCTGTGACAACCTTGGCAGCCCTAATACGGAGCAAAGGCGACTGATCACCTGTAACGACGACGACGACACTTCGAGCAAGGCCTTCAGGACCAAGGTCACGCTCGATAAATTCTCGCACCTCTCGACCCCTCTCACCAATGAGGCCAATGACGTTGACGTCTGCATCGGAGCCTTTGGCGATCATTCCCAGCATGACGGACTTTCCAACGCCTGATCCAGCCATAATGCCGATACGTTGACCTTCTCCGAAGGTTAAAAGTCCGTCAATGCATCGAATGCCAAGGCTAAAAGGTTGGCTGACGCGTTGGCGTGTCATGGGATTAGGCGCATCTCTTTCCAAAAGAGCGAAATCTTCCGTATCAGATGTGCTATCAAGTGTCGGGCCATAAAGAGGCTGCATCATGGGATCGATGATGCGGCCCAGTAAGTGGTCACCGACTGGAATTTGATTCAAGATTTTCATACCCTTAACAGGGCTACCGGGTGCAACGCCGTGGACAGACGAGAAAGGGATCAGAAGCGCCCGCTCATTTTTAAACCCGGCCACTTCTGCGAGAATTTGGCCACCTGGAACAGGTGCGCCGATTGAGACAATGCTACCAATGGGTGTGTTGGGTAAAATAGCCTCGATCACGGTGCCAACAATGTCGCAAACGCGACCTTGTGGATCCCAGTCAATAGCATTCATCGATCCGCGGAGCGTTGAGCGATTGAAATTTCTGATTGTGCGTCCAGTGATCATTCTTCACCTAGCTTTTGAAATTACAGAGAATTAGCCAGCCTTCTTGTCGTCAAAAAGATTGATATCGGCCTTCTCGAGTAGCTGCTGCACGAGTTTTTTGGCGCTCACATCAACGACAGTTAAGGCACTTTCCACCCGGAATTCTCCAATCGGGATAGACGTATCTTTCACCAAGTGGGGGGTTAGATCAGGAATTCCGAGATCATTAACCCGCTGCCAGGTTTCTGGGTGCAGTTTCACCTTAAACTCATTTGGCGCGATCGTGTCTTTGATGACCCGCTGAATCATGGTAGCGTACGCTTCAGGTTTTATACTGAATTCCCTACCAAGTAGGGCCTCTGCGATGGCTTGGCTCAATTCATAGAAGTTTTTTTGGACGTTATCTAGTACCAATGACTTTAGTCCCTCAAATTCCGTGATTATTTCCTCGACCTTGCTGAAAACCTGCGCGGCTTTCTTTTGGCCACTGATCAGTCCTTTTTCTTCACCCTCACGAAAGCCGGATTGATATCCCTCCGATCGTGCCTGTGATTTTAAATCCTCAAGAATTTGTTCGTTTTGTTTCGCTATCATCTGTTGATTTTTCCAGCTTTCGATGGCCCGATCTTCAGCCGCGACAGGAGCTTCTTCACTCTGTGTTGGGAGCGGAGTAAAGGCTTCGACGGAGCCGTTGTTTTCCTGGTGAGAATTATCCGCGGCATTGGGGCTAAAGGCCTTTGAAATGGCTGCGGACATGCCCTGGGTATTGAGAAATTTTTGTGTCTGAGCAGGGTCATTATTCCGAAAATCTTGTGGCTGCATAGGCTGCGCAACCATAGATGATGGCTCTATTTCTGTGGAAATCGTATGATTTCTGTTAGCTGTGGATTGGTTTTCATTGGCAGACTCTTCATCCCTCTGATCCTCACGTCGACCGCGACGTCCACTTTGCGCGCGTGCCATCTCGGCGAAGTCAATTTCCTCATCTTCGTCGTCTTGTTCCTTTTTGCGGCGATTCTTGTTCTGACGCTCATTGTACCAGTCTTGGGTAAAATCAGCCGGAAAAATGACTCCGTGGCGCGGCTTCGTGACATCCTCAAGCTGAGTGTTGATGACTGAAGGCTGTTTGACGCTGCGCTCAATATCTTTTGGATCATGGAATCGGGTATTGATTATACTTCGGTCGGGATTGTCAAAACCCAATGGTATATTCTGCGCGATTTCATCGAAGCTAAAATCAACCATGTTGACGCACGTCATCAGCTTGCTTCCTTTTTTAAGGAAACGTCCATTTTTCTTCTGTCCATCAGTATTGATTGCCATGGGGACCGCCGTTATTAACTAGCATTCTGGTGAGGATTCAATAACATTCGAATAGCTTCAGTGGTTCGTTTTGGTTCATTCTTGGCCAGATACATGATCTGCTCTTTGGGCGTAAGCTTTTCAAATGGAACATCTTCCTTAACTTGGATGCTCGTTCCTGTGCCTACATCAAGCTCAGGACGATATTCCTCAGCAAGAGTTTGCTCTATGCGTCGTTCAGGATCGTAAGACAGCCAGCGGAAATACGGACGGACGATGAACAAGAAGAACATGACTAACGCCAATGCGGCAGCGCCCGACAAGGCTAGGGTTGATACGTACTCACGGTTCTCTTTTCTTACTTCACTAATGTTTTGAGCTTGAACGTTGTCCATCTGGAACATCATATTGGTGACGGTGACTTCATCGCGCCCTTGTTGATATCCGATAGCTTTTCGAACGATATCCTCAATTTGCTTCATTTCATCAGCCGTTCTTGGATCAAAAACAGGCTTTGTTCCATCCAGTGGAAAATCTTGTTTTCCATCAACCAGAACTGCTGCACTGATGCGTTTGATATTGCCAACTGGCAGCGTCTTTTTTGCGATGGTTTTTGAAACGTCATAATTAATTAATTCGCTGTCTTGCTTGTTTTGCGAGCGAGAGCCGCTAGCTTGAACGTTCTCCTGCTCGCCGGGCACGTTTGATTTGCTTCCCGGGATTCCTGTGGGATTAAGACCGCTTCCTTCCATCGAGGAGCCCTGGGTGTTTTTAGACACCACAGCCACTTTTTCTGGGTCCACCTCGCTGATGGTCTGCTCTTCCTGGGTGAAATCAACTGATACATCGACTTTAGCCTCGACTCGATCGGATCCGGTGACGCGACCAACAAGGCCTCTGATTTTTGTCTCAAGGTCCTTTTCTACTGATTGCTTGTAGGACTGCATCTCTTTGGTCATTTTTGATGTGAAATCATCGCTTTCGATCTTAGTCAGCATCTGACCTTCGTGATCGATAATTGTCACATTGTTTGGTTTTAGCCCCTCGACGGAGCGGCAAACTAAGTGCTGAATGCCCTTGATCTGGCGATCATTCAGTTTCGCGTTTCGCTTGGTGCGGATGTAGATCGCTGCAGTGGGTTCTTTTTGTTCCTCGACGAAAAGACTTTGTTTTGGCGTTACGATGTGAACCCTTGCTGAAGAAATACCCTCAATCGAAGTGATTGTTCGAGAAATTTCGCCTTGAATGGCCCTTAGTCGGTTAATATTTTGCTCAAATTCGGTCCGTGTGAAATCCTGGGAATCAAACTTCTCCCAACCTACGACTCCGTGAGTCGGCAGTCCTTCCTGCGCTAGTTGCATACGAAGCTCTGCCGCGCGGGCAGTCGGGACTCGGATGCCTCTGGAATCAACTCCGAAGTCACTAACATTCATACGCTTAAACTCATTTAAGATAGCTTGAGTGTCTTCGCTTGAGACATCGGTAAAGATATATTCATATGGAGTCTCGCTTCTAACTAGAAAAACACTCATCAAAACGGCGAAAACAACCGCTAGCACACCTGCAAGAGTCAGTTTTTTAGTCAGTGTGAGGCTTTGCCAAAAAGCCGCTACCTGGCCGCCAAATTTTTTCAAAAACGTAGAAAAATTATTCACACTCAGCTCCCTCGGGCATCAGATTTAGTCTCACGAATTTCTTTAAACTGGCATGCGCATAACTTCTTGGTAGGCCTCTAATGCTCGGTTTCTAAGTTGGACCATCAAGTTGAAGGTTAGTTCTGCTTGGGTCGTCGCCAGCATGGTTTCGTGCAGATTTTCACTCTTGCCGCTTGCCAAATCCATGGCCATCGAGTCAGCCCGTTTTTGCATCTCGTTAACCTCAGCGAGGCTTCCCTTCAGGTGATCCATAAACGAACTACCGTCGCCGGCGGCTTCAGTTGGACCAATGTTAACTTTCTTGCGCGTCTCGGCGTTAATCTCGCGCATCTGCGCGAGAACTTCTTGTGCCGCACTTTTTGCTGTTGAGATGCTCATGTCAATTCTCCCTTAGCCAAAAGTTCTTATCTTCCGATTTCCAGTGACTTGATCGCCATTTGTTTTGCCTCGTTCACGGCGGTTGCATTCGCCTCGTAAGCTCGAGTAGCTGCCAGCATATTGACCATTTCAGTCATAACTTGAATATTTGGCATCGCAACATACCCGTCCGCATTAGCGTCAGCATGGGTTGGATCAAATACCATTCGAGGTTCTTTGGTGTCCTCATGGATGTCGGTCACCTGCACTTTGCTAAGCTGTGCGCCGTTGGCGCCGTTAAGAAAGTCTTCAAACGCCGATCCCACAGGTGATGCGCTAAAAACCACGTCTCTTCTGCGGTATGGTCCACCTTCCTCAGTGCGTGTAGTGTTCGCGTTCGCAAGGTTGGCGCTGAGTGTATTCATGCGCAGCCTATTAGCACTTAAGCCAGAGCTGCTAATGGCCATGGATTTGAAGATACCCATAATCAGCGACCTCCGTTAATGGCGTATTTCAGGGTGCCGATCTTACGGTTGAGCGTTTCAACCGCAGTGCGGAATAAGATCTGGTTTTCCGCTAATTGTGCCATCTCAACGTCCATATCGACTGTATTACCATCCTCGTCTACAGATTCAGTTGGCCGTACATAGACGTCTGGTTTCACTGTGCCATCGGCGTTAGTGAAGGCGTTTTTAAGATGGCGTGGGTCGCTTGTCTTCACGCCAACAGATTGGTTTGACTTGGATAGATCCTGAAGTTGCTTTTCGAAGTCATATCCAAATGCTCGGTAACCCGGCGTTTCTGCGTTTGCGATGTTCGACGTTATGACTTCGTTGCGTTTGTTTCTCTGGGACAGAGACTCCATTTGAAGTTTGTCGCTGAAGTTAAAGATTCCGCCGATCACATTGCTCATGATTTCCCCCCGTTTGCGGCCGCCACACTGAGCCCTTGCGAAGTGAACTCGTTAATTTTATTGCGAAGGGTTCTTAGTGAGATGTCCAGGGTGCGCGCTGCGTGGGTTCTGTTTCCATCATGGAATTTTAGTGTTTCTAGAATAAATTGCGTCTCTACCTCGGCCAGTGGTTTACCAATCGGAAGCGCTGATATCCAATTGTCCGCACTCACTGCTTGTCCCAATTCAACTGGAATGTCACGGGCCGTAATAATTGACGAGTTGGCAAGAAGGGCTGTTCTTTGGATGACGTTATTAAGTTCTCGCACGTTTCCTGGCCACCTGTATGACATCAGCTTATTGACGGCGTCTGGAGCGTATGTCATGAGTGGCTTGTTGAACTGATCGCTGTAAAGCGCTAGGAAATAGTTTGAGAGAAGTTCAATATCCCGAGGGCGGTCGCGCAGTGGTGGAACTTCAATGTTGATAACATGGAGTCTGTAATAAAGGTCTTGGCGGAATTGACCAGACTCGACCGCGCCGGCTAGATTACGATTTGTAGTGGCGATAATCCTAACGTCAACCGGAATTGGGCCATTCCCGCCCAAGCGCTCAATTTCGCGTTCCTGGAGCACTCGAAGCAGCTTTGCTTGCAACGCTGGTTCCATCTCGGTCACTTCATCGAGGAGCAACGTGCCACCTTGAGCTTGTTCAAATTTTCCAGCGTGTCGCTGTAATGCGCCGGTGAAAGCTCCCTTTTCATATCCAAATAACTCCGCTTCTAGAAGTGAGGGAGGTAGCGCGGCACAGTTGATGGCGACAAAAGTCTTGTCCCGTCGGTTTGAGGCATTGTGGATGGCCTTGGCGATGATTTCCTTGCCCGCCCCACTTTCGCCGGTAACTAATACAGGCACATTGGCATTGGCAATCTGTTCGATAACGTCTTGGATACGCAGCATCTTTTCGTCTGATGCAAGAAAGTACTTCGCGCCGCCGTTTTTAGGCGATGGAGATTGTTGGGCCGCGTTTTGCGCATATGTCACGTAGTCTTCTCGACTTACTTGTGTCGGCAAGGCTTGGGCGGCATTGTTTGTGTTCTTCGCGCTCATGTTAACTCTCCTAGTTTTGGTTGAAATCCCTTTGATTTTTTTAGATTTAACTTTCAGTGCCCAATTTGATTCAGTCGTTCCGTAGCAAGTTTTGAGTAAAATAAGTTGTTTGGATCCCCTTTGGCTTTCTCCAACGCCTTAATAGCGTCATCTTTTTTACCAGCCCGAAACAGCAGGAGCCCGCCCTTGTAAAGGGACTCTGCCCTTGCGTCGTCAAGAGCCGTAACATCGCCTATCTGGGTGTAGATTTGACCCGCTTCTAGGAATTCATCCGCTTTACGATGGTCCTCAGCCAGTTTTGTCATTTCGGCGGCCCATATCTTTGCGGCGATTTTGTCTTGCTCGAGCTGGGTTGGCTTTATGAAGCGCATAAGTTGCATGGCCTCGCGACGTTCCTTGGGCATTCCAAGTTCTGCAAATTTGCGGCCAAGGTCATCGAGCAGTTTTACTGTTGCGCCTGATGGGCTGAAATTGCCCAGCCAATCGGTGTTATTCGTTCCAGGGGTTGCTTCAAGCTTAGGAGGATTCTCTGAGAGGACGTCCTTGTATTGCTCAAGTACAATCTTAGCCGGCGTGCTAAGTGGCATATCGGATGCTGTTATCAGCTTAAATTCGGAGCCTAGGCCCGTCATGAGTTTGTTTTTATCGTCGGCCGATAGTTGCGACCAGATTTTTTGCATTGATCTGTCGTGTTTATACGCCATTGATTTCAGAGATTGAATTTGAGCTCCGCCATTACCGCGTTGTTTTGCTGCGGCCGATTTTTTTGCCGCAATAGCAGCCATCCAAAAATGTCCCCTGAATTGCAGTGAGGCGGACTGACTAGCTGTTGCCTTGTCGTAAAATCCCAGGGCGCTATCAGCTTGTCCCAAGCTTCTGTAGCTCTCAGCGATTTGCCAACTAACATTTCCGTCTTTTGCGATTGACTTCATTTGTTTCGGCAATTGTTCATACAAGGCTACGACTTCAGCCGATTGATTGTTGTCAAACAGGGACTGGAATTGATTTATTAGTCGCTTGCGAGTGGAGTCCGAGAGCTCCATGGTAATCGGGTCATTTCCTTGGCGGTATCGGTCGAAAAATTTTCCGAGCCAGGTTGCGTAGTTGTTTTGCCACGACGTATTAGAATCCGACATGCGCTTGGCGATCATGGCTGAGGATAAATACGCGGTCTTAGGATTCTCGATTTTTGGGAGAATTTTGTTTAATTCGTTTTCCGTTTCCTCACTGCAGGCTGCCAAGGCAGTCCGTGATTTCTGATCAACTGATTGATCTTCCCACCATGAACTTCGGATGGCGATCAGGGCCATGAGTTCGGCATTGCCGCGGGTGGGAATGGATAGAACACTTTCATTCAATTGCGCCAACCGACCGTTTTCACCCGAATTCACCGCGCGTACAGCTTGGACGTCTAACTTTCGAAGCTGCGCAAAGCGTGCCATCACATGATCGGGAAATTTTTCTAGCAAGGTTTGATAATAGCCTTCCGCCAAGGTGAGATTGCCTACTCCCAGATGTGACTCGCCTAGGCGCCAAAGGTGCATGACGTTCTTTTCGAACACTTCTGGCTCTCTTTGCAGGACCTGTTGGTAGGCAGCAAGAGCTCGGGCTTCATGGCCTAAGTCAAAAAGTTTGGCAGCATAGTCAGCCATCGCGCCACTGGTGCTCAGTGCCTTGCTCTGTAGTTTGTTGATGTCGTCTTTTTGTGCGCTTGATTCGATTTCAAGGGATGCTAGCTGCATACGGTAAATGTATGTGGGAAACGATCCCCAAGCTTTGCCAAGTCCCGGCTCACTTTTCGAAATAATTCCAGTGAGTTCATTTGGTGTTGTGGCTTCAGGGGCCATCTGCTGGATCAGTCGTCTTTTTAGACGAGGTTCAGCTACTGTATCATTACGCGATTTGGAGCCATTGGCTGGAGTTTC
>JBIJBX010000149.1:0-6195 GCA_044344995.1 Oligoflexales bacterium
AGCGTCTGATTTGGTGTGCTGTCGCGAGCTTGTTTGTTCCCACCGATGTTTTTTCCAGATAAGTCCAGGTAACCGCCTGCTAATGCTAGAATCGGACCAGAACCCGACCTGAGATTAGTTCCAGGAAAAGCGGCACCGTATTCCATATCGAGCATTGTGCCCGAATAGTCAGCGTCGAAAGCTCCATCCCGCGCCTTTCCCCAGGGGCCTGATAGCACATGTAAGCGACCACAGAGCCAAATATTTCCTCTTGTTCGGCCGTAACCAACCGTAAAGGACCCAGCTGGTCCGTCCAGTTTTGATTCGTCGGGGAGAGTTTTATTAAACATCATGATACTTGAATCAAAGGTCCAAGTGACTTCTCGTGGTGGAGGGGCAGGAGTCCCTTTTAAGGGTGACGTTTCTTGTGTGCTTGCGGGCGATAAGTCAGCCGACAAGCCCGTTAAGAACGTAATGACGAGATGTAAAATTAGCCGATATTTATACTTACAAACCAATTTTGGGGTCTGGATACTGATTGGATGTTGTAGGCCGATCACCATGCTCTTTTCTCGAGGTTGATTCGGTTTTTAAAACTGGATTTTTTTCGCCATTAGGCTTTATGAATCTTATAATGAAAATGGACAGCTCGTACATTAAATAACATGGTATGGCCATTCCCAACATTGAAACGGGATCCGGAGGAGTAATAATAGCGGCGATTATGAGAATAATGACGCAAGTTACGCGGCGCTGGGCAGCTAAGGTTTCTGCCGAGACAAGGTCGAGTAGGGCTAGCAGCACAAGTAGCACTGGCGTTTCAAATACAACGCCGAATCCAAGCAGGATCACTGTGACAAGAGAAACGTAATCCGTAATGGTGATGATGGGAGCAGCCACTTCAAGGCCAATACCCACCAAATATTTCAGCGCCATAGGCAGCATGAAAAAGTAGCTAAATAAAATTCCCAATAAAAAACAAGAAACAGAGGCACCTATGAACGGTAGAACATACTTTCTTTCTTTTTCGTGTAAGGCGGGTTCAAGAAATTTCCAGAAGTGATAAAGCCATGCTGGCGCGCCAAGGATAACTGACGCAAGGACGGCGATCTGGATATTGACCATGAAGACATCCATAGGGCCTGTAAAATGCAAGGCTGTCATATTAGCCGGTAAAGCGGTCTCTAGGGGTGCCTTAAGGAAATTAAGAATATATTTGCTGAGTGTCAGAGCGATCACGAATAAGATAAAAATGGTGAGCGCGGCACGAACTAAACGTACTCTCAACTCCTCAAGATGAGACCAAAGACCCATCGTGCTACTTGCGTTTGCCGCGTTGTTGGAAGGGGCACTATTTCCATGGTTTATCATGAGTGTGCCTCGAGCCAGTTCATGCCTGCACCAACTTCAACTTTCAATGGCACCGACAATTTCATGGCAGTTTCCATCGCTGATTTAACGAGGGCTTTGACAGCCTCTACGTCACTGTCCTTAGATTCAAAAACTAATTCATCGTGGACTTGTAACAACATTTTTGCTTCCAAGCCAGATTCTATCAGCTGTTTCTGGGTGTTAATCATGGCGATTTTGACTAAATCGGCCGCGCTTCCCTGGATCGGGCTGTTGACGGCCATGTTTTCGCCATTGATCATAACTGCCCGATCTTTTGAATTAATTTCTGGGATTGGTCGTCGTCTTCCCGTCATTGTTGTGCTGTAACCCAGTTCACGCGCCGCTCTCTTGGCAGCGTCGATGTAATCACGGATTTTGGGAAAACCGTCAAAATATTTTTCGATGAATGTCTTGGCCTCGGCCATGGATACACCAGTTTCCCGTGCTAAGCGTTGCGGACCCATTCCGTAGATGATGCCAAAGTTAATGGCTTTGGCATTCGACCGCAAATCAGGAGTCACTTTTTCAGGCGGGATACCGAATATTTTACTTGCGGTTGCTGTGTGGATGTCTTGATCAGAAGCAAAGGCGGATTTCAGGCCATTGTCGTCCGAGATGTGAGCCAGCAAGCGTAGCTCAATCTGGGAGTAGTCCGCAGAGATAATTTTTCGGTCGGGAGCTGAGGCGGAAAACGCCTTACGAATCTCTCGCCCCTCTTCTTTGCGAATGGGAATATTTTGTAGATTGGGATCACTCGAGCTAAGTCGGCCAGTAGCAGTTCCGGTTTGGTGAAAGTTGGTGTGTACCCTACCTGTTTTGGGATGCAAAAGTTGCGGTAAGGCATCCACATAGGTGTTTTTCAGTTTGGTGACTGTGCGGTATTCTAAAATGGCCCTTGGCAGCGGATGCGCCGACAAGCTCTCCATGACAGAAACATCGGTAGAAAATCCAGATTTTGTTTTCTTGAGACGGGTGATGCCAAGCTGTGAGTGGATAGCCATCTTGTCAAACAAGATGACCTGCAATTGTTTGGGACTATTGATATTGAATTCTTCGCCCGCCTCTTTATAAATTAATTGCTCAAGTTGCTTAGCTCGCTTGTCCAGTTTCGTCGAGATTTCCGCCAAGGCGTCCGAATCAATGTGCACACCTGTTTTTTCCATAGCGGCTAGCACGGGTGCAAGTGGCACATCGATATTTTGATAGACGTCCTTTAATGCCATGTCGCTCAGAATGGACTGGTATATCTCATTGAGTCGATAAACAACGTCCGCATCCTCGCACGCATAGGTGGCGAGATCTTCCAGCGGAACGTCTAGCATGGAACGCTCAAAATTATCGCCCATCAAAGCCTTTGTCGGGATTTTTTTGAAATTAAGGCGCTCCATGGCACAGCTATCAAGGCTGTGTTCTTTGGAAATAGGATTGATAACATAGCTGGCAAGCATGGTGTCACCAAAAGGTCCTGACACCTCAATTCCAGCATTGTTAAGCATCTGAACGTCGAACTTCAGATTGTGGGCGACTTTTGTCTTGTTTGGGTCGTGAAGAATTGGCTCGATTTGCTGACGGATAAACTCAGGAGTTAGCCATCCGGTTAGGTGTTTTTTTACAAGTGGTAAATACCAACCGTAACCGGGTCTGGTTGAAAAGCTAATCCCAATAGGGGTATCCTCGATTCGGTCTAAGCCCGTTGTTTCCGTGTCAAAACTAAATAAGTCAGTGCTGTTCAACTCCTGGATGAGGCGGATCACGAGTTCAGGTGTGTTGGCGATGAGATAGTGAGTGCCTAACTTCTTGCGACTGTCATCCACGTTGCTTTCTGTCGATGCGCCAGATGAAATATCGGAGCCATGTGCAGACGATTCTTTGGAGGGCTCAATTATTTTTTTCTCATCTTGGCTGGCGAGGCGCTCCTTAATTTTGGCACTAGGTCCACGAAATTCCAGCTTGATGTAGAGGTCTAGCAACCGCTGGTTGGCCAGCGCGTCTTTGTTTAAAAGCATGTCTTCAGGGGCAACATCCAAATCGAGATCCGTTTTTATCGTGACTAATTGACGCGACAAAAATGCGCTGTCGCGATCATTTTGGAGAGCATTTTTTAGTTTTGCGTTGCTGATGGAGTCTATATTCTTATAGATGCCCTCGAGATTGTGAAACTCCGAGATCAGCTTGGACGCCCCTTTCTCTCCGATGCCGTGGACTCCTGGGACGTTATCAGATGTGTCACCAATGAGTGCCAAGACATCGATCACCTGTTCGGGTTTACAGCCAAATTTTTCAAAGACGCCTGGAGCCTGGACGAGCAATGCAGGTTCATTTTTTTTGGGCGAATAAAGTGAAACACTGGGGCCGACAAGCTGCATAAAATCTTTGTCACCTGAGACGATGAAACAATGTGTGTCCGGCGAAGCAAATCGCTTGCATATTGAGCCAATAATGTCATCGGCTTCTACACCTGACTGTCTGAGCACTGGGATTCCCATGGCCGAGAAAAGCTCGAAAAAGAATGGCAGCTGATCCGCGAGGTCCTCAGGCATTTCGGTGCGGTTGGCTTTGTACTCTTTGTACAGTTCGTGCCTAAATGTTTTTTCTTTACTGTCAGTGGCAACAATCAATAAATCTGGCTTTTCGTCTTCAATCAGCTTTGTCATAAACAGAGAGCTGCCAAACACAGCTGATGTGTGAATACCAGATGAGGTCATCAAGGGGCGTTGACCAAATGCATGGTAGTTTCTAAACGCCATGGCCATGGCATCAATAATGAACAGTTTCTTTGGTTTTGACATGTTCCACCGCGCCTTCGCGTATTCTTGAGTTAATTTAAGAGGAGCTTGCGATGACTTTCATCTCAACCAGGTTTAAGCCAGGCAATTGGCTGACGCCGATGGTGGTTCTGGTTGGTAATTGAGGAGCACCCTGGAAGTACTCATCCCAAACTTTATTAAGGGTTGAGAACTGTTGATGCAAATCGGTCAAAAAAACTTGCACGTCCAAAATGTGGTGGCGAGTCAAACCTCCGGATTGCAGGGCTGCGTCGATATTTCTAAAAACGCCTCGCACCTGTGCTTCAAAATCAATTTGCGCGGGTTTACCTTGGGCATCGAACGTTACACCAGCCCATATATCAGTTTTTGGGTCGCGGCAGCCCTGCCCGGCAAGAAACACGAGCTCGCCACGGCGGCGCGTGTGCGCATAATTGGCGAGTGGTTTGGTCAGTTCAAGATTCTTGGTCATTAAGGGAAACTCCTTGCCGCTGCAGGCTTTGAGATCCATGAGTTAAAGGCCTAATGATGGAACTGTCCACAAAAAATCAACAATTCAGCCTTTGGTAGCAGCTACCCTGAAATTGACAGGCCCCAAGTGATGGGCTTTAATGCAGGACGTAAATGACTGTTTAATTTCTAATCACCTGGAGTTGTGATGTCTATTGTTTGGCCCCGCAGCCTTTGTCTTTTCTTGTTGCTTGCCATGCCCTCGACGGGAGTGTTTAGCGCGCCAGGCGGAGCTTCCGCCCCTGGCTCGAGTTGGTCTGACCTAAGTTTTGAAAAACGCTGTGAGGGTATGCTCGATTTTTTAAAAGGGCTTAGCTCGAAGGAGCTTCCTGGTTGGACAATAAAAAAACCGCGCTGCGTCATCAGCGGGTCGGCCGCTGGAGATGCAAAGTGGGTTCTTGATTTGGATTTTGTCAAGGGATCAGCTACCGAGACGGTTCGATACATTGTGGATGAGCCAAAAGGCAGAAAACCAAACATTTTCTGGTGTTTATTCAAAGGTGACGTCTCGGGTTGTGCCAGCCCTTGGGATAATAGTTTTGGAGTTGGGGAGTTGTTTCGAGGTCAGCAAGCGGCGACGACCGCCTATGACCAACTTATAAAAAAACTACCAGGATTATTGAGCATTGTGACCAACTTGGATGCGTGGATTGGTCGCCAGGGTAAAAGTGAAAAGATTTTTGGCGTGGACTACGTTGAATGGGTAAACGAGTGGGTTAAGACGGTTCGCCGTTTACCAATTAAGGATAAGGAAGTGACCGCGGATTTTGATCCTGAACGTGAAAACCCGAAGATAGGCACAGTGATTTTTAAGGGGGCCATGCCGTCGGAATTGCGAGAGTGTCTTGGGTGTGGAAAGACGGCGTGTGACAAATCTCTGGTCGGATATGAATTCATTGGGATGGGTCTCAACCTGACGAGACGTTTGACACCCGAAGAGCAAAAGACAAGTGACTCAAAAATCGCAAAAGCCGCGTGGATTATGGTGGAACCAACGCCTTACGTCGGAAAACAAGCGAGATGGCATTTTATGTGCGGTGAGAATCGATACAACATCCAAAAAATTTAATTATAAAAATTCATTCTTAAAAAGTTGAGTCTTAGACCATGAGTTTAAAACAATTATCCGAAGAGCAAATTCACTCCATGTCATTGGAGGAGAAAGATCGGTGGTGGCTTGAAAATTGTTATAAAGGTGATATGCCGCAGCTGACGTTGAGGTCGGCTTTGACGGGGATGGTGATCGGTGGAGTTTTAAGCATTACGAACCTTTATGTCGGCATCAAGACGGGCTGGACGCTGGGCGTGGGTATCACCTCCGTCGTTTTGGCCTTTGCTTTTTTCAAATTGTTGTCAAAATTTGGCTGGGGTCAAGAGATCAGTATCCTCGAAAATAATGCCATGCAGTCCATCGCAACTTCAGCTGGCTACATGACGGCGCCTCTTGTCTCGTCGATGGCCGCTTATATGGTTGTGACGGGTCAAATGGTGCCGCAACATCAAACGATGGTTTGGATTTCTCTATTGGCATTGATGGGCGTGTTTTTTG
>JBIJBX010000037.1:0-15560 GCA_044344995.1 Oligoflexales bacterium
GCAGGTATTTGTGCCCTTTGGGGGCCAAAGCACGGCGGTGCAAATCAGGAAGTCGTGGAAATGCTTGAATTGATCCATCGCGAGAAATTGCCTGTCAAAGAAATTATTCGTCGTGCGAAAGACAAGAACAGTGGCTTTAGATTAATGGGCTTTGGTCACCGAGTTTATAAAAACTTTGACCCTCGCGCCAAAGTCATCAAAGCTTACTGTGACAAACTCCTGGCGAAAAAAGGCATCTCAGATCCGCTACTCGACATCGCGAAAGAATTGGAAGAGGCTGCGCTTGAGGATGACTTTTTCAAGGAGCGTAAGCTTTATCCAAACGTTGATTTCTACTCTGGCGTTATTTACCGGGCCATGGGTATTCCGACCGATATGTTTACGGTGATGTTCGCTCTTGGACGTCTACCAGGTTGGATAGCTCACTGGATTGAAATGCACCGTGATGGGGATGGTAGGATTGGTCGACCTCGCCAAATATACATGGGTGAGACGGTACGATCTTATGTTCCTATGGATCAAAGAAAGTGATGATTCTTGCGGGTGATTCAATCAAATGAATTATTGGTTGATGAAAACCGAGCCTGACGTATTTAGTTGGGACGATCTTGTAAAGAAGAAAAAAGCACCCTGGGACGGAGTTCGAAACTACCAAGCGCGTAACTTTATGCGTGATCAGTTTCGGCTTGGGGACCAGGTGCTTTTTTATCATTCGTCATGCGCAGAGCCTGGCATTGTGGGCGTTGCAGAAGTAGTTCGGGAGGCTTATCCTGATCCCACCGCATTAGATCCTAAAAGTGATTACTACGATCCATCCAGCGCAAAAGCCGGCGAGTCGAGGTGGGTGATGGTGGACGTCGCGCCCGTCAGAAAATTTCGTAACCTGGCAGATCTTTCCGCAATCCGGAATACGAAGGGGTTGCAGGCCATGCCACTTCTTCAGAAGGGGCAAAGGCTCAGTATACAGCCCGTGACGGCTCGCGAGTTCAAGTTGATAACCGAGACTTGGGCATAGGTCACTTGGCGCAAAAACTAGTCCATGCTGACCCTGTAGGCAGTAGTTAGACGAAAAAATCAATAATTTCAATTTTTTACAATAAATTCAGGGATCCAGGTCGTCGCACCGAAAACTTATTGGTGGGAATTTAGCCTGATTCCCTCAAAGCTAACCATAACCAAGCGTGGATCTCTTGATTGACCCCATGCGGCGAAAGTACAATTTCAATAATGTTAATGAGGTTGGCATGGCCTACGGTTGCATGCTGCGATGAGGATTCAGATTCGGAATTTACTGAGGGGTTATTGTGAGCTGGAAGGTCTACAACATTCACACTGGAAAAACAATTAAGGCTGGCTTTGACGAAGAAGAAATCGCCAAGGAGTGGCTGGAAAACAGACGCGATCTGGAAATTGAGGATTATATCGTCGAGGAAATGGATGACGAGGAAGAAGAGGCTCTAGACGAAGAGGAAGAGGACGAAGACGAACCTCGTACCTGGTCCAGGGCGAATGATGATGAAGACGAAGAGGACGACGAATTCAGTCAGGGCTCTGCGACTGACGATGAAGATGATGACTATGGTGATGACCTTGACGACGATGAGGAAGACGAAGAAGACGAGGATGAAGAGGACGAAGACGATTACTAAAACCGAAAAATTTTGATATGTTATCGATGCCCCGCGGTTGCGGGGCGTTCATTTTATGAACGTAGGGTCAAACTTGCGGGAGTGCAGAGGTTCAAAAAATGCCCCAAACGAGTTTGGAATCGTTGCCACCATACCTGCGGCGTTATTGCGCGGTTCAGGATTATGATAAATATACCAGTCGAGATCACGCAGCTTGGCGCTACATCATGCGCCAGTCCCGCGAATACTTCCGGGATCATGCTGTTAGTGTTTATTTAGAGGGGCTTAAAAAAACAGGAATCCCTCTCGATCGTATTCCAAAAGTTTCAGAAATGGACCAGGCTTTGCGTGAATTTGGCTGGGGAGCAGTCCCAGTTTGTGGATTCATCCCACCCATAGCTTTTCTGGATTTACAAGCGCGTGGAATATTGCCAATCGCAACCGACATGAGATCGATCGATCATATTGCTTACACTCCTGCCCCTGACATCGTGCATGAAGCGGCCGGACATGCGCCCATCGTCGCAGATCCCAGTTATCGGGAGTATCTCCGCCAGTATGCACGCATGGCTGAACGCACCATCATGAGCAGTGAAGACTTGGCATTATATGAAGCCATCAGGGTCTTGTCTGATATCAAAGAAAATCCAGACACAAAACCAGGTGAGGTGGTTGCAGCGCAAAAGGCTCTTGATCGCGCCGTTCAAAATGTTTCCTATGTTTCGGAAGCGGCCATGGTTTCAAGAATGGCCTGGTGGACAGTGGAATATGGACTTGTTGGTGACCTTAAGTCGCCAAAAATTTACGGTGCGGGTTTGTTATCGAGTGTTGGTGAGAGTCAGGCTTGTCTTCAATCGAAGGTGCGAAAAATTCCTCTCACAGTGAAGTGTGTTGAAGTCTCTTATGACATTACAGAGCCACAGCCTCAGCTTTTTGTCGCAGAGTCCATGTCCCAATTGACCGACGTGCTGAATGAGCTTGAGGGTAAGTTGTCATTCAAAATCGGCGGTGTTTGGGGGCTCGAACAAGCAAGAAAGGCCAGAACGGTCAATACTGTAAAACTTGATTCAGGTCTGCAAATTAGTGGAATCCTTTCGCGGTATGAGGCTGCTGTCTATGGCGAGCAAGGCGAGCCTCACTACGTCAAATTTGATGGCCCGACTCAGATATGTTTCGACAATAAAGAAATCTCCGGGCAAGGTCGAAGCCGTCATGCCCATGGATTTTCAACGCCTCTGGGTCGCTGGAAGAGGGTTCAAGGTAAGTCGCCCGTTGACCTTACCGATAGGGATTTAACTGATCTGGGGATCAGGAAGGGTAACCGAGTACAGCTTGATTTTATCAATGGCTTTAAAGTTGAGGGAGTTGTACTTAATATCGTTCGTGAACAGGGCAAATTGCTTTATTTGACTTGGAATGATTGCACCGTTTCTCGAGGTGGGCAAAACTATTTTGAACCGGCCTGGGGCCAGTTTGATATGCCAGTCGGTGAAGCGGTTACGAGTGTGTTCGGTGGCCCTGCTGATCGCGCGGCCTACGGCGACTACCAGATGGGTGGTGTTTCCACGCAGCCTGGACGTCAAAGCCCGTATACCGCTGAGGAAATTAAAATCTTTGAATGCTATTCCAAAATCCGTGATATCCGTCGCGTTGGAAATGGTCCTTCATACGAGGAGATTGTCCAAAGTGTTTTGGCGGAGCATCGGGAGGAATGGTTACTGGCTCTCGAAGTCTTGGAGCTTAGTCAGCAAAAGAAAGTATCGTCAGCTCTAACCAATAAAGTTTATGAGCTTTTGATTGGCAACCAGAATTCGGATCACTCGGATCGTAATGAGCTTATCGCAAAAGGTATTAAGATTGCGGCAGTTTCTGATTGAATGTTTTCCTGATTGAATTTTTTCGGCGGAGTTCCAGTTAACGAGGTATAGATATGTCATCGATGCAAAAACTTAAAGAGATCCGGGATTTTTCGGGACCTAGACAGACGGTTGGATTGGATGATGTGACCATCCAGAGTTTTTTACCGAAGTTTCCGCAACTTACGCAAGCTATTGATGATGCCCACCAATGGTGGTCTTGTCTTAAAAATGAATACCCTGAGTGGTTTAAAAAGTCTGAAAAAGATCTCATAGCTTTCCTTCAGGATGGATTCGTTAACTTTTATAAAGACGTCGCCGTCAATCCCTATGTGGCATTTACCGCCAGAGGGCCCTGGATTATCACAAGTCATGGTGCAGTGATCCACGATAACGGTGGATACGGGATGCTAGGCCTTGGTCATGGCCCGGAAAAAGTCATCAGAGCCATGTCGCAAGATTTAGTGATGGCCAACATTATGACCGCTAATTTTTCACAGAAGAGATTTCTTGAGCGTATGTTCAAAGAAGTTGGACATAATCGCCCAGAAAATCTTCGAAAGCCCTTTGCTAAGTTCCTTTGCTTGAACTCCGGCTCTGAATCGATGACGGTGGCCTGCCGGATTAGTGACATTAAAGCAAAGCTTATGACTGATCCAGGCGGTCGCTACGCAGGACGTAAAATTAGATTTTTATCACAAGTCGGTAGTTTTCATGGGCGCACTGAAAAGCCTGCGAAAATGTCGCATTCATCCCGCAAGTCATATGATGTTTTGGCAAGCTACCGCGAAGATACACACCTTGACGTGATTGAGCCCGGCAACATCGAGCAATTGAGGGCGGCTTTCGCGAAGGCTGACAAAGACGGTGTTTACTATGAGGCCATGTTTATCGAGCCCGTCATGGGTGAGGGTAATCCCGGCGTCGCGACGACACGTGAGTTTTACGATGAAGCCAGACGATTGACCAAAGAGCACGGGTCCATGTTGATCATGGATGCCATACAGTCAGGCCTGCGTAGTACCGGAAACCTGAGTATTTGTGACTATCCAGGTTTTGAGACCTCTGAACCACCAGATATGGAAACCTATTCCAAAGCGATCAACGCTGGCCAGTATCCATTGTCGGTTTTGGCTATGACGGCTGATGCTGCGTCTTATTACAAGAAAGGTGTTTATGGTAATACCATGACCACCAATCCACGTGCTTTGGAAGTTGCGTGCGCGGTCTTGGATTCTTTAACACCCGAACTTCGTAAAAATATCGTGGATAAAGGTCAGGAGTTTTTGACAAAATTCAAAGCTCTTGCCAAAGAGTTTCCAGGTGTGATCACGAAAGTTCAGGGAACTGGTCTTCTGTTCTCAGTAGAGTTGGCAGAAAAAGGCTACACCGTGCTGGGGAAAAAATGTGTCGAGCTTGATATGCGACTTAATGGGATCGGGGTAATCCATGGCGGGAAAAATGCCCTACGTTTCACCCCGCATTTTGGGATCACCACAGAGGAGGTCGATCTCGTTGTAGAGGGCGTTCGCAAGTCCTTGGCGAAGGGGCCAATTTATCAAGACTAAAACGATATCTTTTGGAGAGTATTTTATATGAAAAAAAATTTAGGCCTTTTACTTCTAGTCATGAGTATTTCGTCCTGCGGTTTGCAGTCAATTCCAAGATCTAAAAACGAAGTTGATGCCACATTAGCGGAGACCACTAACCAGTATAAGCGCAGGGCAGATCTTGTGCCCAATCTTGTAGCGACTGTTCAGGGCTATGCAAGTCACGAAAAGGATACTTTAGAAGGTGTTGTGGCTGCACGAGCCAAGGCAACGAGTGTCTCCATAGATCCATCCAATATGAGTGCCCAAAAACTTGCGGAGTTCCAGAAGGCTCAAGGAGAATTAAGTCAAGCTTTGGGGCGTCTCTTGATGATTTCTGAAAATTATCCACAGTTGAAAGCAGACCGTAATTTTAGCGAGCTGCAGGCGCAACTTGAGGGTACTGAAAATCGGATCACAGTGGCTAGGAATCGTCATATCGATGCAATTAAGCAGTTTAATAATTTGGTAACAGTCCCGTTTACAAGCTGGACTAATTCGGTGCTTTACCATTATCAACCGATGCCGCAGTGGACTGTTGAGGAGACTGAGCTGAAAACTATTCAGCAGGCGCCCAAGGTTGATTTCGGCAATAAGAAGTGACCTGGTGAAATTTTTTTTTAGAGACATTAGCAGTTATTACGCGCAGTTATTCGCGATTATGACGCTGTTTTTGCTAGTGCCTTTTGCCTACTCGTTCACAGTGCCACCGCTTTCAGCGCCGGTCGTTGATGAAGCTGGTATTCTCTCGGAGCGGACAAGAAGTCGACTAAACTTAGAGTTAAACCGGCTTAGAGAGTCGGGCGGGTCACAGGTTTCAGTTTTGACTGTAAAAAGTCTTGATGGCCTTGAAATCGAGCAGGCAAGTATCAAGGTGGCTGAAGCGTGGAAGCTTGGGGGCCAGGCAAAAGACGATGGCGTTCTTTTGATGATTGCGCCCGCTGAGCGCCGAATAAGAATTGAGGTTGGCTATGGCAAAGAGGGCGATCTTCCCGATGCCATAGCACGGCGTATTATTGATCAGATTATCAAACCGTCATTTCGCGAAAGAGATTTTAACTCAGGGGTCATATATGGTGTTGCGGCAATCATACAACATACTGATCCCTCTTTTTCTCTGGAAGGTAGCATCCGCCCAAAGAGGGTAACTGCCAGTAAGATGACTTCGAATTGGTTTGGTCTCATAGTCATATTTTTATTTTTTGTTGCCACAATTTTGCAAAAATTGGGCAGAAATCCCGAAAAATATCTATCAACAAATGTTGGTAGTCGACGCGTCCGCGGTGCTTTAGGGCGCTCTCATGTTGGATGGTCTGGTGGGGGCGGATGGTCCGGTGGAGGTGGTGGTTTTGGGGGCGGATGGTCTGGTGGAGGTGGTGGTTTTGGAGGCGGTGGATCTTCTGGCTCTTGGTAGGATGGTGTTATGACCGAGGTGAAAAATATTAATCAAAGTCCATCCAGAGATCTGCCACGGTGGATCAGAGGCTATCTAGGTCGTGAAGACCTCGAGGCCATTGAGGCAAAAATTGGGGAAATCGAGCGATCTACAGCTGGAGAGCTTGTATTAGTTATTACTCGGCGCAGCTTTAACTGGCGACTGCATGGTCCGATTGTTTCGCTGTTTTCATTACTGATGTTCATGATTTTTTTCGAGGATGAGTTTATGAGCTGGTTTGATTATCAGTTCATAATAACAAGTGCATGGGCAGAGTTGGGGCTAAAACTGAGCCTCTTTTTAGGGATTCTGCTAATATCAAACCTTCTATCAAAGATTAGTTTTATCTCTCGGTTAACAACACCCAGTGAGATTCGCAGAAAAATGGCCGAAACCAGAGCAGAGCTTGAGTTTTTCAGGTCAGGGATAAAGGCAACCAAAGCTGCAACGGGAATTTTGGTATTTTTGGCGATAGATGATCGGCAAGCGGTTATTTTGGCCGATAAAGCGATAAGCAGTAAACTGCCACCCGACACATGGGATCATATACTCGCGGAATTGTTGGTGGGTATAAAGTCCAAAAAATCTCGCGACGGAATCTTAAAGGCAGTTGAAATGTCTGGGGCCATCTTGCAGGAGCACTTTCCGATTGGACCAGGCGATACGAACGAGCTTCAAAATCATGTCCTTATAATCGACTAGCCTTGCGCACGCGCCTTTAAATTCTCAATGGCATCCCTAGCCGACGGATCCACATACCGTAGTCCTTTGGTGCACAGGTCAAAGGTAACGTCTCGAGGCAGACTTTCCAGAAACTTCAGGATTCTAGGTAAGTCCATGAATGTAGCGATCCCGTGCAGCTCCACGGTTGAATCGCTTCGACGAATTTCGAGTGAGACAAAGCGGCGAAGTAACCAGAACGCACTTAATGCAAACCCAACCGCAACACCGCTTAATACCCCAAAGCCAACAACAGCGACCGTGGTTGCTCCAAACGTTATGGCATGTCTCTTGTCCTCAGCCGCCAACGCTCGAACTGATTTGATGTTTATTAGCTTCAGGGCAGCATGAACCAGGATCGCCGCAAGAGCAGCCGCTGGTACAAAGTGTAACGATTGTCCAAAGATCAATAGAGCGCCAAGCAATAGCAGACCATGAAAGATGGTCGACAGGTTGTTAGTCGCACCAGACTGAAGATTGGCTGTACTCCGAATCATAACGCCGGTAATAGGCGGCGCAGAGAATAGACCGCATAAAAAATTTCCAAAACCCTGAGCTATAAGCTCTTTATTGTAATTTGACGAGCGGCCATCACCCACCATCTTGTCCATTGATGCGGTTGAAACCATCGTTTCGATGCTTGCTAAAATGGCGATGGTTACCGCGAATTCAAGAATAACGGTCAACGCATCAGCATCCTTTGCAATGAGAGCGTAAATGCTCGCAAAGCCCTCATCAAGGTCCTGGCTTAAAGTTTCTGGTAACGCGATTGTCGCCGATTGCAAACCTAGAAAGAAATGAACGGCAGTTCCCAGGACAATACCAATCAGATAAGCGGGTATTTTTTCCACAACACCTGTTATTTGACCTTTGTGTGAGCTGGATTTTTTGAGTCGTCCAATTATAAAGTTCCAGATTAGAATCCCACCGAGCGTTACCGTGGTGACGATAAGTGCATGCAAGGATCCGGCGGAGCTAAAAATTTTTGAAAATTCAGCAGGAATAGCTGTTATGTTTGCCAGAAAGGTCGCTTTGGGGCTGCCGTTTAACGCTGTCATCAACTGGCTACTGAAAATCACCAGTCCAAAACCCGCCATCAGACCGTAGATGACGCTTGGGCAGAGGGCTCGAAAGAATACCCCTAATCGAAGAATACCTGCCATGGCCTGAAATATGCCGGCCAGCATGACGGCAGCTCCAAGTATAACGATTCCGTGCTCCGACGCCAGCTCAGCGATCACCGGAATAAGGCCGTTGGCCGGTCCGCTGACCTGAAGTGGAGCTCCGCCAAAAATCCCGACAACGACCCCACCAATAGCTCCAGCGATGAGTCCCTTATCAGGCGTCAGACCGCAGGCGCTGGCGATACCGATACAAAGCGGAAGCGCGACTAGGAAAACAACGAGCGAGCTTACAAAGTTACGTGGCAGAGTCGAAATGAGGGATTTCATACTAGAGTTATTCATTATTGCGAGGAACCTTCATCTGCTGTGGGTCGCTTGGGCCTGAATATAAGGGATGCAACCATCGAGCCGACTAAAATTGTACAAATGATTCCTAGGGACCAAGAGATCGGGAACTTGCCGCCGAATGCATCATTAAGCCAAGCCATCTTAAGACCTACAAATATTAATATTAATCCGAGGCCATATTTCAAATATGTAAACATGGGCATCAGTCCGCCGATCATAAAGTACATGGATCTAAGGCCCAAGATGGCAAACATATTGGATGAAAAGACGATAAATGGCTCCTTGGTAATAGCAAAAATTGCTGGAACCGAGTCCACTGCAAAAATAATATCTGTAAATTCGACGACTATGAGGGCTAAAAATAACGGGGTGACGAGCCATTTTCCCGAGTCAGATCTAACAAAAAACTTGGAACCCTGAAGTTCTGGTGTTGCGGGAAATCTTTTGGTAACCCACTTCACAAAAAAGTTATCACCAGGTGACTTGCTCTCATCTGGTTGCTTAAAAAGCTTTATGCCCGTGATGATCAAAAATGCGCCAAATACGTACATGACCCAGTGGTACTGCATGAGCCAGCTGCCGAGTGCAATAAAGATCGCCCTAAACAAAATAGCGCCCAAGATGCCGTAAAATAGCACGCGATGCTGCAAGTGAGAGGGAATCGCAAAATAGCTAAAAATCACCGCGATCACGAAAATATTATCCACTGCTAGTGACTTCTCTACGACATAACCGGCTAAAAACTCGCCCGCAAGACGCCTAGCTAGTTCTGGCTGCTCAAAAAATTGGTGTTTGATCCAGATGTAGAGACCGATATTGAAGAGAAGCGAAATGAGTATCCATACTATGCTCCAAATCGTCGCTTCTTTAAATGATACGGTGTGAGGCCTTCTGTGAAATACACCCAAATCCAAGATCAAAATGAAACCTATGATCCCAAGAAGCGCCAGATATGCCCACCAGTGATCAGACAAAGTTATCATTGGTCCGACGTATGCGGCTACGGTTTGAGTCGTTTCATCCACAGAGTTATATCTCCTAAATGTCTAATTTTCGAAGCGGTAGTATGTCGGAAAGTTAACTTAACTTTAAAATAGATAATTAATATCTTAGATATTGCCTTAATCAATATATCCTATTTTTGGTTATCTAGTGAGAATGATTTAAAAATTTGAGCTGCTACGGGGTTTTGAAATCGCCGTTCTCCGGAAATTAGCCACAATTCCTCATAAACATCGTCCACCTCACCTAATAGGACCATGCTTTTTTGGGCAATTAGCTCTTTGGCGGCTGGTTCCGGCAGTGGAGCGACTCCTAAATGATGGGTGACCAAAAGTTTTTGCAGACTCGTGTCTTGAGTTTCAAAAACGACATCGGCAGCGATCTTCTTCGTTTTGAGCCAATGGTCCAAGTCGATGCGAAGTTTGCTGTGCGGGGTCGGTAGAATCAAAGGCTGTCCCGAGAGTGAGTCAGGGAATCCTTTTTTAAGATTTGCGTACTTTTGATCTCCGCATACAACACAAGGCATTCTAGCCACACGTCTAGACCTTAGGCCGGAGGCTTCAGCTGGAGTGGGACCATGATTCGAAATTATGATGTCGATCCTATGTGCTTTCGCTTCCCTCAGAAGTTCTTCATAGCGCCCTTCAAGAAAAGAAACCCGGCAATCGGCAGCTTTCTGAGCAAAGGATGCCATCATCATCAAGACGTATTTTGGCACGCTATCCAATGCTCCAACTGTTAAATTAACGCGGCTGGACGTTAGGCGATCATTAATCGCCTCCACCATCTCATCGCCAAGCTTGAAGATTTCATTGGCGTAGTCCAGTACCATTTGGCCGGCCTCGGTAAGTCGTAATGTGCGGGCTTCGCGCTCGAAAAGTTTCTGACCTATATGATCCTCAAAAATTCGCAGCTGGGTGCTTAAGGTAGGTTGACCCAGGCGAAGCCTTTTAGCGGCTTTCACGACGCTACCCTCCAAAGCGATCGTTCTAAAGTAGAAAAGATGATGGTAATTGAGCCATTGTTTCATGGGGTTAAAACCTTCCGAGAATTATTTATCGTAAAAATCGATATATTAGGGTCATTTTATCAATTTTACTTTATTTTAGAAACTGGCGATTCTCTATTAGTCGTAATTGTAGGGAGATACACGCCATGAGTTCTGAAAATTTAAATCCTGAGAAGGCGCTAAAGAAACTTCTGGACGGCAACAAACGATTTGCGGCTGGTCTAAGATCGATTGAGTCGATCGCCAGCAGTCAAAAACGTGAGCATCTGGCAAGGCAAGGCCAAAAGCCGTTTGCGATCATCCTCACTTGTTCTGATTCCCGTGTACCAGCTGAGACCGTATTTGATGCAGGGCTGGGTGATCTCTTTGTGATCAGGGTGGCGGGTAACATTGCGGCTCCATCCTTGATTGCGAGTATTGAGTTTGCAGCATTGAGTTTCGGCACGCCCATCTGCGTCGTCATGGGTCATACCAAGTGTGGTGCCATCCAGGGTGCTGTTACAGGTTTTATAAAAAAACAAAGCTCTCTGACTCCCAATCTGGATATTCTGCTTAAAGAAATTGAACCCGCTGCAGAGCAGGCATTGATGCAACAGTCATCGACAAAAAAGGGCGAAGACCAAGCTGGATCTTTGGCTGAGATTGTGGATTCTGCGATTGAACTCAATGTGCGGCACACAATTAAACAACTGCTTAAAGCCAGTAGCCACCTAAGCGAGCTACAGAAGGCCGGTACTTTCAAAATTGTCGGCGCAGTTTACGATATTGCAGATGGTGATGTCCGTGTGCTCGACAGCACGAAAGGCATGAAGGAGACGGTATCGGACGTGTCACAAAAGGACATGCCGAGGCTTCCATAAATTGCCATCGAGTCGCTGCTTGAGGCAGATTTGTTGCCGATGTACGGGTGGGCTTCTAATTCGGCACCCGTATAGTCCATACGTCGAGTCGAGGCCGCTTGGTAAAAGAAAACCTGCTCCGTTCGCAAAATTTACTTTTTTAAAATATTAGCTTTCCAGCCAATTCAGGTCTTTGCCAAAGCTTTCTTTGAGTCGTTTTAAAGCAAACAGTCCGATCGCGACACAGACCATTCCAACCGTTAAAGCGCTTTGTACAATTCCCACTTTTGCCTGCAGGGCAGTGAATGCGGTTGTAATGATGACCACGCTACCACGAACAAAGTTTGGTACTGTGGTCGCTACGGTCGCCCGCAAATTCGTGCCGAATTGTTCGGCGGCGACTGTTACGAATATAGCCCAATAGCCCACGGCGCAGCCAAGCATGAAGCAAAGAAAATAGTAATAGTTAGGCGACATGTTGGTCGAAAATAAAAACAGTAAAATCAGAGCAGCACTGGCGATCTGAAAAATCCAAAGGGTGGCTTTGCGTGATTTAAGCCACTGGCTGACAAGTCCGCTGCCGATATCACCAACTACGAGGCCAGTATAGGCCCAAAAAATTCCGTCACCTGCACTTACAACGCCTGTGGCTCCCAGCGCCTTACAGATTTCAGGGCTAAAGGTGACAAGAATGCCAATAACAAACCAAAGAGGAATTCCGATCAGGATGCAGTCCATGTAACGACCAAAACGCTCCAGATTCGTAAAAAGCATTCTAATGTCACCGCGACGAATGTCGGAATCGTCGCGCATTTGGCTGAACATGCCACTTTCAAGCATTTTAACGCGCAAGATCAAAAGAAGTAGGCCAAGACTACCACCTGCGATGTAGGCAAACTGCCAGGGGAAATGTTTACCAATGGTGGCTGCCAGAAGGGCTCCCGATACGCCCACGCCTGCGACGATAGAAGTTCCGATGCCGCGGCTTTCTTTTGGTAAGCTTTCACTAACAAGTGTAATCGCGGCTCCCAGTTCACCTGCAAGTCCAATACCGGCAACAAGTCGTAGCCAGGCGTAGGCGTCAACACTGGAGATCAGCCCGTTTGCGATGTTTGCAAGGGAGTACATGAGTATTGAACCAAAAAGGACTGAGACCCGGCCCAGCTTGTCTCCCAAAATGCCCCAGACGATTCCGCCGATGAGCATTCCGGTCATTTGCATATTCAGCAGGCGAATGCCGACAGAAAGTAAATCAGCCTCCGCAACACCGAGGTCACGAAGGCTGGCGACACGCACGATACTAAAAAGAACTAAATCATAAATGTCGACGAAATAACCTAAAGCGGAAACGATCACCGTAAGGTTAAGCACATCCCGCTTAAGGTTGATTCCCTGCATTTCTTAGAATGCCGAGTAGGGCATGTTGAGAGCTTCAGCTACCGCTTTATGGGTCACTTTTCCACCATGAGTGTTTAGACCTTTACGCAAAGCTTCGTTTTGCTCAAGTGACCGTGCCAGGCCTTTGTTCGCGAGCTCCAGGGCGTACCGAAGCGTTACATTTGTCAGCGCGTAAGTTGATGTTTTTGGCACGTCACCCGGGATATTTGTAACACCGTAGTGCAACACGCCCTCAGTCTTGTAGACCGGATCATCGTGCGTTGTAGGCTTGATTGTTTCGATGCAACCACCTTGGTCGATGGCGACGTCAACCACTGCGGAATCAGGCTCCATATTGGCGACATCTTTGCGGCTTACAAGCATCGGGGCTTTTGCGCCTGTGATCAAGACTGCGCCGACGACAAGGTCAGCTTCGCGTACAGCCGTGGCAATATTTTCAGGGTTTGACATCAAAGTTGTAACGTTGTTGCCAAATACGTCATCTAGATAGGCAAGACGCGCTGCATTGACGTCCAGTATTGTGACGCTTGCGCCAAGACCAACGGCCATTTTTGCGGAGTTAATTCCAACGACGCCACCGCCAATGATGACAACGCGACCGCGTTTTACGCCTGGAACTCCACCTAAAAGTAGACCTTTACCACCGTTGTGTTTTTGCAGGCATTGAGCTCCAACTTGCACGGCCATACGCCCAGCAACCTCAGACATCGGCGTCAGCAGAGGTAATGATCCGTTGGCCAACTCGATGGTTTCATAAGCGACGGCTGAAACTTTGCGATGCACCAGCTCTTTGGTGAGTTCTGGAACAGCCGCAAGGTGCAAGTAAGTATAAAGAATCTGACCGTCGCGCATGAGCTTATACTCAGGCTCAATCGGCTCTTTAACTTTCATAACCATTTCGGCCTGGCCCCAGACGTCCTCTTTGGTCTCGACAATTTTCGCGCCAGCCGCGACGAATTTTTCGTCTGGAATTCCGGCGCCCAGACCCGCACCTTTTTGAATGATGACCTTGTGACCGGCGGCAACAAGCTGGGCAACGCCACCTGGTACAACTCCGACCCGATTTTCGCGGTTTTTAATTTCCTTAGGTACGCCGATTAACATGTGGTCATTCCTTCCTAGATGGAACGGGTTATCAAGGGTTTTTCTGGGCCCCCATTTTTGCGACAGGGAGGCTCGCTACGTTACCAAAACGCAGGTGTGACGGCAAGAAGTCATGGATTATTAGGGTATCTCGACGCTGGCAAATTCGCTGGCTGATAGGCAGCAAGAAGTGTCGCCAAACCAATTGGCCAGCAGGCCGTCGGCAGTTTTTGTAAGTTCCTGTATTGGCCTGCTAATTATTTCATCACCCAGGTTGAAGTCCAGACGTGCAGCGCGAAGGCCAGCTCCGTTAATTAAATGTTCATAGACGGCGTGTCCAAACACGAGATCCCTGCTCTGACCCGTCGGGGTGTTGAGACGGATAACTCCCCCTTCATCAAATATAGTCAGTAAATCTTGGGTTCGGGTCCTGTTCTGCCCGGGTGTGATTCCATCTGGGGACTCAGAGCGATGACGCAAGGCTAGGGCGGTTTTTGCCAACGGAAACATTACAAACGATAGTGCATTTAAAAGATCATGTAATAGAAATTCACGAATAGGAATTTTTCGTTCTTCAAGTACGAGGTGGAGGTAGCCGCTTAGTGACGCTATCCCCTTCGAACGCGCCCGGCTCGGTATTTTTTCCTGCTTCATGAAAGTCCAGGGAAAACCTGGCTCTTGACGGGACGTGACGCGATTAAGGGCGTCTACATCCGGCCAATCGGCCAATTCTTGCGTCAACTGACCAAGCCAGGGTCGCAGATCGTCGAGCCGTCGATTGGTCGCGCATAGGGCGCGAATTTCCATCCAACTTTTGGGCTTAGTTTTCATTTTTATCACTTTTCATCGCAGGATTTACCGACCGAGGCCGTTTGTCTCCGGCCACGACGATGGGCAAATTTTGCCCGTTCAGTTACCAGAAGATGCGCCGATAGGCGAGACATAATTCAGATGTTCGTAAACTTTGTGTTCTTAGAAACAAGACATAACTTTTTGGAATAGAGCTTTGTAAGCATTAGGAGGTGTCCCTTGAAAATCGCGAGAATAGTTCTTTTAGGAACTGTGATGATGTCAATCGTGGAGGCGCAGCAGGTTTATGCAGGTGATGTTGTTCGTAGGCTTGTTCTTGAAGCCGATCCGATCGCACCGGCATCGTCTGTTTATGAGCAGAGCGTCAATGGCGTAACCACAAGTAAGTATGGCGCAACAGTTGACTTTAATATCGGCGCTTACATGACAACTGGTCCAGAGTTCTGGACAGGTACTTTCTTGGTGCGTGGCGACGATAGTGGCGCTACTTATCGCCGCGAAGACCTGTGGCCAGGAGAGCGTCAGAAGCTTGATGCGATGAGATTTCGATGGACGTTCGGTGTTTTTGAACAAGGTCAGTCCATGCGTGGCTGGTTTTTGAAGGGTGCTTATAGTTGGATGCGAATTAACAGTCGCGCCAATCGTTATACAGAAGATATGTCAACAGCATCGTCATTGTCGACCGGCTCCGTACTCGATCAGCCAAACGACGAGACAGA
>JBIJBX010000122.1:0-7521 GCA_044344995.1 Oligoflexales bacterium
ATGAACTTGTGCGATACTCCCCGCGGCCAGTGGCGTTGGGTCGATTGATTGAAACGCCGAGATTTTTTCCTCGCCGAGCTCCTCGATAAGACGCTGTTTGATCGTCGTGTAGGGAATAGAGTCAACCTGGCTGTGTAGCTTGCAGAGTTCGTCGGTAAATTCTTTCGGCAGTAAGTCTTCTCGTACCGCCAATACCTGGCCGAGTTTTACGAATGCTGGGCCAAGCTCTTCTAGCGCCCGCCGAAAACGCGACGGAATCCCCTCAAGTTTGGGTTGCGTGTGGCCGCTGTGATACTTGGCATCCTCGAATTCGGACGCGGCTTTTTGCATGTCACGATCGCTCAAGACTTTTCGCATCTCTAGGCGCTCGATGACCGTCCAATAACCGTGCCGAGCAAATACATTGACGATTTGAGCTAATCGCCCCACGTTTCTTATTTGCTTGCGTAGCGGTATGTTGATTTGGCGAGATTCCATACGATCAAATCCTTTGGTCTTTAGACAAGGCCACTGTGTCGGAGTAGAGCTGTGGTTGAGGGCTTGCGACCGCGGAATTTGATGAATACATCCATGGGATGTTCACCTCCGCCCAGGGCTAAAATGGTATCTCGGTACCGGCGACCAGTCTTTTTTAGGGCGTCAACATTTTCGAGGCCTACCTCCTCGAAAGCGGCAAACGCGTCTGCACTCAGGACCTCAGCCCATTTATAGCTGTAATAACCGGCAGAGTAACCACCGGAAAAAATATGGCTAAACGAGCATAAAAATCTATTTTCTGGTCGCGGAGGCAAGACGCTGGTCTTTTTTCCTATGCGATTAAACACTTCGTGCGGTGTTTCCTCGCCTTGGCCCCGATGGCGGTGGTGTAGTTCCATGTCTGTCAGGCCAAAATGGAGTTGCCTTAGCATCATGCTAGCGGCCCGATAATTTCGAGCCGCAAGAATTTTTTCTACCAATTCCTGCGGCAGAGCTTGATTATTCGCGTAGTGGCCGCTGATGGTATTCAATACGGGCTTGTGGTACAGCCAATTTTCCATGAACTGACTGGCAAGTTCGACAGCGTCCCATTCGACGCCATTAATTCCAGAAGCCGCGCCCTCATCGACCACCGTTAGCATGTGTTGCAAACCGTGACCGAATTCGTGGAAAAGAGTATGCACTTCATCAAATCCCATGAGGCCTGGTTGATCACCCACGGGCGGCGTTCCATTGCAAACCAAATGGGCAACGGGTATCTCGACGTTTACGCCTTGTTTGCGCCGATTAACGCAATCATCCATCCATGCGCCAGAGCGTTTCAGGCCAGGTCGGGCATAAGGGTCCAGAAAAAATGACGCAATGTGGGTTTTGCTGTCGCCATCAAAAACTTTGAAGAATTTAACATCTTTGTGCCAAATTGGCGCATCACCGGTGGACTCGATCACCTTAACCGAAAACAATGTTTCGACGAGTGCGAACATGCCTTTTAAAACTTTGTCGATAGGGAAGTAAGGTCGTAAATCTTCATCTTTGAATTGATATAACTGCTCTTTCATGCGTTCTGCATAATAGGGAATATCCCACTCAAGGAGAGCGTCGGTGTGGCCGATTGAGCGTGCAAATGTTTCCAATTCTGAGTGTTCTCGTTTGCCTGCCTCGATTGAAGCATTCAATAATTCATTTAGTAACTCGTCGACGGCATCCACTTTGCCAGCCATTTTGGACGTGAGGCTTTGAGCCGCGTAGGATTCAAACCCGAGAAGCTTCGCCTGCTCCTGTCTCAAAACAAGTATTTTTGAAATGATGGGTGAATTATCGAATTCACCTTGAGAAGCTAGGGCGATGCGTGCGCGGTAAATCTTCTCGCGCAGATCCCGACGTTTTGAGTTTTCTATAAAAGGGACATAGCTAGGGGCATCTTGGGTAAAGCGCCAAGGTCCGGCATCGGGCGTTGATGTGTCGGTGTTGTTGGCTCGGTTGTAAAGCTGACTAGCAAGAGCCAGGGCGTGGTCAGGAATTCCAGCGACGTCCTCCTTAGCGGAGAGGGTCATGGACCATGACTTGGTGGAATCAAGTGCGTTATTTGAAAATTTTGTTTTCAGTGCTGCGAGTTCTTGGGCGATGGCGTTGTATCGTTCCTTCTGACTCCCTTCGAGTCCGACTCCTGATAAGGTCATCGATAGGAGGTTGCGCTCAATGATTCGTTGTCTAGGTCTTGTCAACTTTGCCCACCCGCTGTGGTTCTTCATTTGAGTAAGTGTTTTGTAGATTTTTTTACTTTGAGAAGTTTTTAGTCCAAATTTAATAATTTCAGGCTGCATCTTGTCGTAGATGGCTCTTAGCTCATCAGAGTTCATGACGCCCATAAGATGCGAGATTGGCGACCAAACTCTGAACAATTCAAGATCCATCTCGTCGAGCGGCTGCATCAATGTGTCCCAGGTGGCAATAAATTGCTCATTGATTGAGTCTTCTAGCTGCTGGAATTTTCGTTCTAGGTTTTGAAGGGTTTGGGTAACCGCGGGCTCGATGTGCTCAACTTTAATTTGCCCAAACGGTGGGAGATCTAATCGCTGAAGCAAAGGGTTTTGGCTCATCGTGAATGGTTCCTAGGCATTTAAAATTATTGATCCTGGCGGAATGCGTAACGCCAAAGGATGTTCTGACTTGAGATATAATCGCTGTTCAGGTTTCGAAGGCGAACGACCAATTCTTCTGCGCATGTTTTGAAAAAACGCAGCTGAAGATTTTCGCCCATCGATTCCAGAAATTTCGAGAAATCATTGGCTTCCAGCAAAAAGCACTGAACTGTCGTCTCAGCAGTAACTGTCGCCGAGCGAGGAGCTGCATCGAACAGGCTTAGTTCGCCGAAGTGCGCGCCACTTTCTAGGACGGCCAGTCGTGCCAGAGATTGTGTTCCGGGGTCAGTCTTGTAGACGCTAACCGTACCGTCGAGAATAACGTATAGTCCGCGAGTGGGCTCTCCCTCAATCACGGCGTGACTTTGCGGTCGAAGCACAAGAAATTTACCTAAAGTGTAGAGCCGTGACAACTCAACGTCAGATAGACGTTTAAAAATACCGATTTCTCCAAGTTTGGCAGCGCCCCAGGCGGGATCTTTGAATTTTTCAGAAACAGCTTCCAATTTTGTGCTCCAACTTCAGATTTTCAGGCAAAGCCCTCTTTTTTCATCCATTCTGGTTCGACGAACTTAGTCATGTAATTGCGAATGCCGTCCGGCAAAATTACGACGCAGCGTTGACCTTTCTTTAATTTGCGCGCGGCGCTGAGTGTCGCCATCATTGCAGACCCGCAAGAACCCCCACAAAGTAAACCCTCTTCTCGGATAAGACGTCGAGCCAACTGAAACGAAGTCTTATCGTTGGTTTTCACCCATTCGTCGACTTGTTTGCGATCAAGGACGTCCGGAATGAAATCGTATCCAATGCCCTCGACCTTATAGGAGTGAACGTCCGTGCCACCAGCCAGAATTGAGCCTTCAGGATCCGCTCCGACAATAATTACTTTGGGGCACGCTTCCTTGACTCTCCTCGCGACGCCTGTAATCGTGCCCCCGGTTCCGGCGCCCATTACAATCATGTCCACCTGGCCCTTGAGGTCATCGAGAATCTCGGCGGCAGTGGTGTCATAGTGGACCTGTGGGTTACTTGGATTCATGTACTGGTCAAGAATATGCGCACGAGGAAGCTCACGTTGAAGCCTTTTTGCCACGCCAATATGGCTTTCCGGTGAGTCCCAAGCAGCCTCAGTTGGCGTTCTGATGATCTCTGCGCCAAGCGCGGCAAGCGTCACCTGTTTTTCGCGACTCATTTTTTCAGGAAGGGTGATTATGACGCGGTATCCGAGGACCGCTCCTGCCAGAGCTATTCCTATGCCGGTATTTCCGCTGGTGGGTTCGATGAGAGTGTCACCGCGGCGTATTCTGCCGGATTTCTCGGCGTCGAAAACCATCCGGTAGCCTATTCGATCCTTGATGGAGCCACCGGGGTTAAGGAATTCGCATTTTGCATACACGTCGCACTCGAGTCCATCGGTGACCCGGTGCAGTTTAACCAAAGGGGTTCTCCCGATGGCTTCAAGAATGTTATTGAATAACATGGTACCTCAGCGCGCTAAATTGTAACGCATGCATTTGTTTTGACAGAAGTTTATCATGATATATGCAAAAGCCTCAAGGCGCTTTAGATGGGTTTCATTGTCAAAAAGTCATCAATTGATTCAGTGGGTTAGGTGATGTAGTCTGGAGCGTGGAAAAAGTTATATTCGCCTGTGTGATTGGGTCGTTCTTGGTATTGGAATAGGCAGGATTATGGTTGCCAGTTTAGTGTCATGTTGGTCATGTGGTCACGCTTGGGAGTATTCGCCTCCCTTGGGTCGTGGCGAGATATGCTTGAATTGCCGCAGGGATGCCAAAGTTTGCTTGAATTGCAAATTTCACGACCGACATGTGAATGGTGAGTGTACGGAATCACAGGCTGAATTGGTGAAAGATAAGGAAAAATCAAATTTCTGTGATTGGTTTGCATCTAAATCGGAATCCAGCAATCAATCGGTTGTGAAGGCGAGTAACCCGCTTGATCAACTGTTCGGTAACACACCTGAGACAAAGCAAAAGTCCAAACTCGAGGAAGAGCTCGAGGCATTCTTCAAGAAAAAATAACGAACATCATCGTCAAAGTTTTGACATTGAGCGTCAAATAATTGGCCGAAACCCTTGGGGCTCACGGGGTTGACGCTAATTGATATCAATGAAAAAATATTAAGCAGGCATCAATTATTTAATGACCTAAGGATGGCTATGTTTTTTAACAGCTCCCTAGTCGCGATTGATATCGGTAGCTCGGCAATAAAGATGCTCGAGCTCACCGGCAATGCAAAACGGCGTCGATTGAAAAATTTTGCGGTTGAACCACTGCCTAAGGGCGCAATCGAGCATGGACTTTTTGTTGATCCCATCGCGATCACCGATGTTCTGAAAAAAATGGTGAAACAAATGGGTGTCAAAGGCAGGCGCACGGCCGTGTCAATTTCTGGCGCTGGCGCCATGATCAAGAAAGTTGTGATCAATGCAGGGAAAGACGCAACCGTGATGGAGCAAGTCGATTTTCATGCGTCTCAGGCATTCCAGATTGATCCCGCTGAGATGTACTACGACCATGCTGAGATGGGGCTCGCCCCCAATGGCTCAGACGGTGTCGAAGTGTTATTAGTTGGGGCTCGTCGCGAAATCGTTGAGCAATATGTCACCGTGATTAAGGAAGCTGGCATGCAGCTCGGGATAGTCGAGGCAGGTGCCTTGAGTCTCGTGAATATGTTTGAGGTTAACTATGGTGTCATTGATGGCCTGATTGCGGTCATCTCCATTGGTGCCAGTTCAACCAGTGTGATCTTTATTGATCGCGGCCGCGTCTTATACAATCACGAGTTGTCTATGGGTGGAGATGCCTTCACGGCGGCGATCGCACAGACCATGAATATGGCATGGGAAGCGGCGGAGTCGTTGAAAATAAGTGCGGCGGCTTCACAAGCAGACTTGCCCGCAGAGTTTCAGCGGATTATGGCAGAAACGAATAATACTATGTCGAATGAGATGCGTCAGGCGTTCAATTTTTTCGCGTCAAGTTCAGATGCTGAGGGTTCTGGGCCAGTTAAGCATGCATTTTTAATCGGTGGCGGCAGTCGGACTTTGGGCATTGACGCCGCTCTGGCGACAGCGGTGGGTGTGCCCATCCATCTTGCAAATCCATTTCAGAATATCGAAATTGACGAAAGAAAATTCAAGCTTGATCGTGTAATGGGCTTGGGTCCGATGTTTGGTGTTTCAATTGGTCTTGGAACAAGGTCCAAAGGGGATAAGGTGGCTGCATGATCAAAGTACAGCTATGTCCAAGCGGAGAGTTGGAGAATAAGAATTGGTGGGTGGCCGATGCTTGTGTGTTTGTTTTGATTGCATTCGGCGGCTACGTGTTAATGGAGCAATACTTTGACGGCGTGCGCGCGGATATAACGCGCTTGCAGGAAAAAAAGGTCCATTGGGAGCAAGAGCTTGCCAGCAAGCAAACGGGGATCGAGAAATTTAAAAATTTGAATACTGAAATAGAACTTCTTAAACGCAAAATTGGCGCTTTGAGCAAGATTACCACCTCAAAAGTTGACAAAATCAAACCACTTATCGCGCTCGATCAGTTGCAGACGTTGTGGATGGAAGGTGTTTGGTATGAAGATCTGGCTTATTCGTCTTCTGGAAATGTGGACATTACAGCGTCGGCTCATGACAGTATACTCGTTGGCGAGTACATGCTTGGCTTGCGTGAGACCATGAATCCGGATACGAAAAACGACGACCTTCGCACCCAAATAGGCTTTGATAGCCTATCCCTCAAAAACGCGACGCTCAACCCTTCTGGGGATGACATCTTCCGTGACATCAAGAAAAAGATGAACTTTAAAATTTCTGCGATTCATGTGGAAAAACAGACTCAACCCACCCAAGCCGCTTCGGTGACCCTTGGGCCGAGGCCTCGCGCACTGACCCCGTCAAGCTTTTAGTGAATGATTTGGAGAGTGTTTTGTGTTGGATGAACTGAAGATAAAATATAAAGCCCTGAGCCTTGTTAAGAGGCTTATCATTTGCGTTTTGGTGGGACTGCTGCCTGGGGCTTATCTCTATTATGATCAAGCAACGATAGTTGAGGAAGAGTTCGCTACAGCCGAGGCTGGAGAAAAGCAAGCGGCTCAAAAGCTATTAGACGTTGATAAAAAGTTGAAAAATTTAGAGAAGACTGAAAGTGAGCTTGCTTTCACCACGGATCAGCTCAAGAAGGCCGAGACTCGTCTCCCCGATGATGTTGCAATTGACGAGGTTCTACGGCAGGTGGCCAAGTCGGCCAAAGACTCTTCAGTTACAATCGTGAATTTCGTACCAGGAACAGAGGTTCTTCGCGGTGATGAGTATAAATATGTGGAGATGCCAATAAAAATGGTTGTGGAGGCTCACGAGTATTCACAGCTTTGTTCGTGGCTCGATACGATAGCGGGCTTGAAAGCTCGCATATATTTAAAATCTTGGAATTTGAGGCGCGAGGCAGGTGTGCTTGAGCAAGATCCAGGATCTATCGCGGTGGCTAATGAATCTCAAGTGATGGATGAGGTTGCTAGAGCTGAGCTTGAGGCGAGAAGGCCACGTGAATTACTGCGTCTAAAACTAGATGCCGACCTCTCTCTGTACAAGCTTGCTTTAGCTGGTGCCAAGAACCCAATGGGAAATGCCGGTCAATTTGAAGCGCCAACCGCGGAAAGTAACGCGGCCAAGGACGGATCCGGCAATCCGGCGGAGGCGCCCAAATGAGCATGTTCCGTAACAATCGAAATTTCATTCTGATGCAAGCCGCGATTTATCTCGGTGTCCCGTTTAGGCTTGAAGCGTCAAATATTGATAAGCCTGCGGGCGCTTTGCCGGTGCCGAAAGTCGAACACGCCCTTCCAGTATCAAATTTAGGATTATCAAAATCTAAAGTGGTA
>JBIJBX010000123.1:0-7497 GCA_044344995.1 Oligoflexales bacterium
CTTCGCCATGTCGATCCAGCCGGGATGGCATACCACGATCTTTCCCCCATACTTCGTAGCGGGAGCGATTTTGTCTGGTTGTGCCATGGTGTACACGCTTCTTCTGCCGATTCGCTGGATGTTTGGCCTCGAGAAGTTTATTCGAGACGATCACCTTGAGGCTTGTATCAAACTGACCCTTTTAACTTCGACAATCGTATTCTACGCATACGGTGTCGAGTTCTTCGTAGCGTGGTACTCAGGAAATCCTTACGAGTGGGCAATTTTTGAGAAGAGGGCAGTTGGTCCGTATGCATTCTATTTCTGGACCATGGTTTTCTGTAACTGTATTTTCCCGCTGATTTGGTGGTCCAAATCAATGCGTTACAACAAGACCGTTTCATACGTTGTTTGCGTGTTGATCAACGTTGGTATGTGGTTTGAACGTTACAACATCATTCTCTCTTCTCTGATAGAAGACTTCCTGCCGGGCTCATGGGGACACGCAGAACCTGGACTTTGGGAAATTGGACTGACTATTGGTAGCTTTGGACTATTCAACACGTTCTTTCTACTCTTCTGTAAGTTTTTCCCGATTGTGTCGCTATCAGAGATTAAGCTCATCATGCCCAAGCCTTTAAGTGGGCACGGTAAGGGAGGACACTAAGTCATGAGTCAGAAACAAGGAATTCTCGCCCTCTTTAAACATCTTGATACGGTTTGCCATGCTGTTGAAAAGGTGAAAGGGCGTCAGGAATTTAAAGAACATGAAGTATTCAGCCCGACGTCTTATCACGAAATCGAGCACTCCTGCGGTTATCCGCCAAGTCCGGTCCGTTGGTTTACATTCGTGGGTGCCATGACAGGTACGTTGACAGGTTTTGCGCTACCGCTTCTGTGTGACTGGGATTGGCCCATAGTGGTTGGTGGCAAGACAGCAGGTATTTACTCCCTTCCTGCATACGTAGTCTTGGGCTTTGAGTTTACGATTCTCTTTGGTGCGATCGCGACCGTCCTGGGTGTTCTGGTCATGTGTCGATTGCCCAATCCAAAAGTTACAATCCTCGATAACCGACTGACAGACGATATGTTTGGAATTTGGGTTCCGAATGCGGCGGTGGATGGCCCTCAAGCGAAGTTTTTAAAGGAAGCTGGCGCCGTTGAAGTGAAAGCGACTCACTGAGCAATCAAAATCTGAACAATCAAAAAAAGCCTAAGGAGGCTTCGAGACGATGAAAATACTTTTGAAAACAGGGATGATTGTGACCGTAGTGTTCGGGGCTCAGGTCAGCTCGTGCACCAAGTCAGGAAGTAATCCTGTTGCGCATAATGGCTTGACTGGCACCATTGCTAAGATGCTTGGTGGCGATCCTACGCAGCCAAAGGTGCAATACGTACCGGATATGGCCGATGCTCCGACCATGAAGCCTCAGGAGAATTATCTTGATCCTCCGGAAGGTGCGGTTTCGACCAACGCGATTCTTTATCCGGCAACTGCTGAAGAGGCTGAGAAAAATCTACAAAATCCTTTGCCAAATGAAGCGCAAGTTGTCGCTCTCGGAGAAAAAACCTACAACACATTCTGTATCCCCTGCCATGGCGCAGAGGCGAAAGGTGATGGTTCCATTACCGACCTCTATCCGCGTCCACCCGATTTGACCACGGAAATATATCAAAAACGAGCGGATGGATTTTACTTTCATCGCATAACGTTTGGAGCCAACATCATGCCAGGCTATGGCCATGCCATCATGCCCCATGAGCGCTGGGCGGCGGTTCATTACCTTCGTAAACTTCAGGGAGTCACCAAATGAGTCACAATCCTCATCATGATTTATTTGAACAACGGCAAAGCTTTTACCTCCCTTCAAGTTCGCAGCTACGCGGTGCGGTCTCATCGTTCGTTGTGATTGGGCTTATCGCTTTGGGGCTTGGTTTGTCTCGTCCGGAATTACAGACGAGAGTTTGGGGAGCCCTTCTGTTTAATACATTTTTCTTTTTCTCCTTAGCTTTGGGTGGCTCAGCTTTTTCTGCAATGCAGGACGTGATCGGCGCAAAATGGGGTCGCGCCGTCATGCGGATTCATGAGGCGTTTTCAAGTTTTGTGCCAGTTGCGGCGCTGATTTTCTTGGCTATCCTCGCCTGCGTTAAGTTCAACCTCGCAGGTGCTGATAAGGTGTACTCCTGGATCTCCAACCCTGACGTCATTCATCACTTCTGGGGTAAGAGAAGTTGGTTGGTTGAAAACTTTTGGTTGATTCGTGATATTTTGGCTCTGACCGTGATTGTTGGACTGGTTTACTGGCAAATTGGTATGAAGACGGATCGCGACCGGACGTTTGTCGCAGGCCATAAAGAAGAAGCGGATAAAAAAGCAGTGAAGGTACGCGATACCCTGCGCTATTGGAGCGCGCCTTTGCTTGTTGCTTATGCGATTTGTTTTACCCTATTGGCGTTTGATTTACTGATGGCGCTTGCACCGACATGGTTCTCTACTCTTTGGGGTGGTTGGCTATTTGCGGTTATGATGCAGACTCTGATGGCGACTTTGATTTTGACCATGTGGTCTCTCAAGGGCACCGCGATTGGACAGTACATTAGACAGTCTCACTTCCATGACGTTGGTAAACTCATGCACGGGTTTTCCATTTTCTTTGCATATTTGACTTATGCCCATGTGTTGACTTACTGGTACGGTAACATGCCGGAGGAGACAGAGTATTTCATCCACCGCCTTCATGCGCCGTGGATCTATATCGTTATGATTGCGCCGCTCCTCAGTTTTGTTGTGCCACTGTATGGCCTTATCCCAAAGGCTAGTAAGTGGACAAAAATGATTGTTGGTCCAATAGCCATTGGTATTCTCGTGGCTCAGTGGTTCACCTATCTATTAGTGGTGATGCCAGAGGTCGTAAAGGATGCGCCATTTGGGCTGCCTGGAATTGAGCTTGGAATATTCTTTGGAGTGTTCGGTTTATTTTTGGCAAGTTTCTCGGCGTTTGGCAGAAAAAATCCCATGGTTGCTGTTGCGGACCCTCTTTTGCATCAGTCCCTGGCCGAGGCTCATCACTAATTCGGACGGTTTGTTTGGCGGCTACTGAGTTGGGTGATCATCCAATCAGTGGCCCGTGTACCCAGAGCCAGGCTACACTTAGAGCTAGGCCGTTAAAGGTCCACCGTAGAACAAGTTTTAGACCGCGTCGCATAGGCAATCTCCAGATGGTTTGACGGATCGAAGGCCGCCAAAACATGAAGCGCTGTTCGGCTTTTTGTCGAAAGACTTTTGAGAATTTTGCTAAAAAACAAAAATATCAATATTAATTAAATAAAAACAGTGACTTATGACGACAAAGACTCTGGTGCCTCTCGCGCTCATAGGGTCCTTATGGGAGAATAGAGCTTAGTTAAACGGGCAATTTGCTGAATTTAATGAATTATCTAGTCGATTTTCAGCGCTCGAAAAAAGGGGGGCTTACAGTGCGAGGAGCAATGGAGAGTGTAACCAGAATGGCTTTGCAGGAAATGATCACGGCGCACGCTAATCCCTCAAAATTTGGCTTTGTCTTAAGTGAAGATGGTATGCGCGATCTGGTCGATACCCTCTATGAGTTCTTTGAGACCAGTCGGAATTTGAAGTCAGCAGGTGATCGTATGATTCAAGGTAGCTCTACAGCTGTTGGCTATAAGCCTACACTGCCGCGACCTGGTCGTTAGATGAAATGATTGAAGCAACTCATCTTTTTTTGTCTGAGAAGAATGATCTATGAAAAGTGAGAAAGTCCCGACAGAGATCTTTGTCCAGCAGGTTTTTTCAACACGTGCTGCACAGATGATTGTCAATCAGTGGCCCATCAAGTCCGATATCGGTTTTGGACTCGCCGTCAAGCATCTGGAAGAACTTGGTATCTTCGATGTTGAGCCGCTAGCCCAGGGACCCATCGTCAAGAAGCAAATACTATTTTTCTTAGAAAACTCTCCGGCTATAATAGAGGCCATCGCAAGAGCCAAGAAAGCGGCAGCCGATGCGGCCCGAACCAGCAAGAATAGAGCAGGCCGGGACTAAGCGGCAAGGTTTGAAGGTTTTTCTTATTTTTCCGTGTGCGAAGAGGTTAGCGTTATAAGAAACAAGCTCAAATTATTAAAACGAGATCGCGCACGAGCCACCCAGGAGCCTGATGCCGCAGCAGTCAAGTCGGCCATAATCGTCGGCGTACTCCTTCCCAATGAAGATCCTAAAATATTAAATGATGATTTGATCGAACTAGAAGCTTTGCTAACAACTCTTGGAATTGTGACTGTCGGTCAGATCGTACAAAAGCGCCCCAAATTAACCCCCAGTTGTTTGATCGGAACGGGCAAGGTTGAGGCCATTCGTGAACTCGCTAAAGAGCGCGGCGCCCAATTTGTGATAGTTGATCGAGCCTTATCGCCGCCTCAAGTCAGAAATCTCGAGGAGCTCACTAAATGCCGGGTAATGGATCGCAGCGGTGTCATCTTGGATATTTTCTCACAGAACGCCAAGACGAATGCCGCAAAGACGCAGGTTGAAATAGCGAGACTTGAGGTGATGTTGCCGCGAATGGTGGGGCAATGGACCCATTTGCACAGGCAAGGTGGCGGCGGTGCGGTTGGTCGGAGTGATGGTGAAAAGCAGATAGAGGTAGATCGCCGCCGCGTCAGGGACCGGATTGCCCGACTAAAGGAACAACTCCACCAAATTTCTCGTGAGCGTGAAACACAACGCAAGGCCAGACGTAACGAGATTAAAGTGGCCATTGTGGGTTATACCAATAGTGGCAAAACGACGATCATGAATGCGATGACCAATGGTGACTTCCTGGCAAAGGATGCGCTGTTTGCTACTTTAGAGTCAAATATTCGAACCCTTGACCCAAACTCAAGGCCAAAGATTCTGTTGAGTGATACGGTGGGTTTTATCCGCAACTTGCCGCATACTTTGGTCGAATCTTTCAAATCCACTTTGGATGAGGTGGTAGAGGCTGATCTCTTATTAGTTGTCGTTGATATCTCCCACGACAACTATAAATCACAGCTTGAGACTACAAGAAACGTTCTTAAGGAGATTGGCGCCGGCCATATTCCGGTGATGCACGTCTTCAATAAAATTGACCGGGTTGATGATCCGTTCTTAGGAAGAATCCTTCGCCAGGCATACCCTGGAAGTATAAGTATTTCGGCCTACAAACCAGAGGATGTTGCTAAATTGCGCGAGCAAATAAACCAATTTTTCTTGGCTAATTTCGTGCGATGCAAACTGGCCATCCCCGCAGCCGATCGCGATGGAGTATCCCTGGTCTACCGTAATTGTATGATTTTGAGTGTGGACTATGAAAGACAAGACTTGGCAGTGTTTGATGTCCACGTCACTAAGGATCTTTACCCCAAGTTAGCCGTATATAAGCTAGAAGAGGACCAAGAATTAGCTAAAAGCTAGTGGCCACTTGCCGGTGTATGTCGTCCCAAAGCTCTTCGTTGTTATCAATATCCCAGTGTTCGACTTGGTAATGTGGGTTTTGATCAGCTTCCGGGATTGGCGACGAGTGAAGAAAAAAAGTGACGTCCTGCCAGGCATTAACCCATGTTTCAGTGTTGGCTTTGATATGTTCGCGTGCGGGTTCTTTAATATCTCTAGGCGCACTTAAACATTCTGAGACGTTGTCAAAGTAACATAGTTCTTTGCTAATTGGGTCGATGGTGTGCAGGGTTTTAATTTTATCTGCTACTCCCTGGTAGGACTCCACAAGCTTCATGGAAAGCCAGCCGCCATATGAGTGTCCAACGACAAACACGTGAGTAAAGAACTCCATCTGCTGCTGAATACTTGTAAGATAGTCTTGATCAGATGGGTTATTGACTTTCCAGCCATCCAACGAGGATGACGTTATGAGCTCCCTGTCATCCGTAAAACAACTTGCCAGTAATGCTGGCGCAACGTTCAGTTTTTCCGTGATCTGCGCCATGATGGGCTCGACTTGTCGGAAAAGTTGAGCTCCTAGGGGGCCCAGTTCACCGTCATGATAGTCACTCGACTCTGTACATGTTGAGTAGCCCGACATGCCGACAATTAGAGGCCTGATTTCAGGCAAATTTAGTGAAGTGGATACGATTGAGCTGCGACCATTCATGGGGCCGCACGCAAATAAAGAACTTCCTAAGATGATGGACGTCACGAAGAATGAATTTTTCATGCGTAATGCTCCCGAAAACTTTGGATGCTTAGCTGACGGCGGTGAGAAATCCCTTTTCCGCGTCTTTGACGCGATTAAGGATTTCACGAATGGCGTGTCCCATAATCTCGACTTCCCATGTATCGCCTTTAAGTTGGGCGAGGAGTCCATCCAGCCAGTCAAGGGTTTCGCTCATGAACTTTTTTGGTTCGCCTTGCATGGAATGGTGAAACTCATGGGTCAGGCGTTTGATCCAGTGGGAGCTGGGTTGCCCGATGAGATTCACAAACTGATTTAGACGCTGGGTGGCTTCTTGCTCTTGCCAACCACCGGAAATACGGAATGGAAACCATTCTGTGTCTTTTTTGTGAAGCCAAATTCGCGCGTGGCCGCCAATGTCGATCACCTTGAAATCTTTTGGTTCTGCGCCATGAAATCCGTCAGGTCGTTTCCAGACTACAAACATGGACTCTCCCGGGCTAAATATGTGAATATTCAGCTAAATGTTTTAGCTTAAATGCCCGGGGCTCGCAACCGCTAGATGTTATCCCAGCTAAATTTCTCTTGCTCAAAAGCATGGTCTGCAACCGACTTGATCAATTCATCGTTATTATTGTCTATCTGGTCAAAGTTAGCCTGGATCCGGCGTTTGGCATCCCCTGCAAAGACCTCGAGGATTTCAAGCTCTTGTGCAGACTTGGCAACGCCATTTTCCTCAAGGGACAGAGATACCCTGCTGATAACGCAGGCTAGGACGTATAAATCGATCATAATGTCAGCCAATCGGCGTGTGGCGAATTGTTTATTCATGATGCTTTTGCCGTGCTTGCGCAGGATACGGTCGGCGGCCGACGCCAATCCTCTGGTCAGGGTCTCAAAAAGGCGCGCGTGCTCTGCGATGGCAGGGTGAGCTTTCGTCATCTCGTTTTTGCCGATCCCCGTCGCTTGGCTCATCCGTCGCTTGGCATAATCACTCAATACGCCAAATCCTTTGATCGGGTCATGTAGTGCGTTACCCAGGGCGCTGGCAACTTCTTTAAGCTGCGCGCCGACGTCGTTCATTGCGGTCAGTGCAACGAAAAGACGTAAGATTTCGTTAGTGCCTTCGAAAATACGGTTGATGCGGCAGTTGCGCATAATTCTTTCGTAGGGGAATTCACGCATGAATCCATTGCCGCCCGCGATTTGCAGGGCCTCATCGACTGTATCCCAGAGAGCCTCGGTAGCAAAAATTTTAGAAATCGCCGCTTCGACAGCGTAATCCTTATGGCCTTTGTCCACCATACCCGCCACCATATTCACAACTGACTCTGCGGCGTAGGTGTTGACG
>JBIJBX010000012.1:0-23212 GCA_044344995.1 Oligoflexales bacterium
GTAAATTTAGGACTACTACGATTACTATAAGATTTTAGAGTTTCTTTATCCTCATCACTGATAGCCAGGACGGCAAGGTTTGGATTTGCCGCGGCGACCTCAGAAAGGCGCGGGTGTGTGGCACGACAAGCTGAGCACCAGGTGGCCCAAATCTCGACGATGGCGACTCTTCCTTTTAGTTTTTTAAGACTGCCTGGCTCACTGCCATGAATCACTTCCAAATCAAAATTTGGAGCAGGCTTACCCATGAGGCGGTCTCTTAGAAGTTTAAGCTCATCAGGACGCACAACGAGCTTGAGAGTTTTCGTTATGGTTTTTTTGTTTCGTAGAAGTTCCACATTTACAGTTTGTCCGATCCCCGATGCCTGAATCACGTTAATTAACTCTTTGGGATCTTTAACTGCTTTCCCATCAATTTTTATCACTTCATCGCCAACTTGAAACCCCGCACCTTCAGCCGGAGCGTTAGGCATCACGCCTTTGACGAGGACGCCTTCCTTGCCTTGCTCAATACCAATTCCTAACCAAGGCTTGCCGGCTGACGTGGATCTTGGGGCCTCTTTAGCATGAGCAACCGAAATTGGGCCCATAATGCCCAAGAAAAAAAGATAAACAATCACTATGAGTCTTGGCATAAGACGCATGATCCCTTTTTGAAAATTATTCTTGGCCAAAAATCTTATGTAAAAAACCAGCGCCAGCTCCAGCAGTTCCCTCTTTGGACAATTCTGCGTAACGCTGCAGAAGTTCTTTTTGCTCCTTGTTCAATTTTTTAGGCACAACAACCCGAATCTCCACATGGAGATCACCTCGGCCTACACCTTTTAAGTGCGGCACGCCGGCGCCGGCCAATGTAATTCTCTCACCAAATTGCGTGCCGGGAGGAATCTCAATCTCTCGCTCGTCTTCCATCGTTTTTACCTTGATTTTGCAACCCAAGGCCGCCTGCGCAATGCCGATTGGCTGCTCCATGATGAGATCAAGGCCATCGCGAATAAATCGATCACTTTCCTTCACATGCAGCACGACAAATAAGTCACCACTTGGACCACCGGCAGGTCCTGGCTCACCCTCGCCGGCAAGGCGTAGCCTAACTCCTGAATCAACTCCGGCTGGGACTTTAATATTCAGCTTCTTTTTCTTGTTTAAACGGCCTTGACCACGACAGTCTGTACAGGGTTTTTCAACAATCGTTCCCTCTCCGCCACACACGTGACAGGTGGTACGAATCGCAAAAAAACCTTGCGCACGATTAATTTGACCCTGTCCGCCACACGTGCGACACAGGGTTCTCCCGCTACCAGGCTTCGCTCCCGACCCCTCACAGGTGTCACAGCGTACGGGACGCTCCATTTCAACTTCTCGCTCAACGCCGAATACTGCTTCATCAAATTCAATGGCCATGTCATAGCGTAAATCGGCGCCACGACGAACCCTTCCCCGTCCCCCGGCTGCTCCGCCAGTGAATCCAAAGAAATCCTCAAAGATCGAACCAAAACTTGAGAAGATATCATTCACATCCTGGAAGCCTTGGCTATTGACTCCCTGATGACCAAAACGGTCATAACGTCCCCGCTTGTCAGTATCAGAAAGCACTTCGTAGGCCTCACTAGCCTCTTTGAATTTTTCTTCGGCCGATTGATCATCCGGATTTCTATCAGGATGGTATTTCATGGCAAGTTTTCGATAGGCTGACTTTATATCAGCTGCCGATGCGCTCTGAGCCACGCCAAGAACTTCGTAATAATCTCGTTTTGCCATTACCAGGTCGCCCTCAATCAAAAAACGGTCTCATACTATAAATAAGATCAGGATCCAAAGCTATGCTCTGCGGCGGGAAACTTTCCAGCCTTCACCTCGCGGTCGTAGGTCGCCAGGGCCTTGCCAATCTCCGCATGCAAATTCGCATATTTCTTCAAAAACTTCGGCTTAAAGCTATCATCGAATCCCAACAGGTCATGCATCACTAAAACCTGACCATCACACGCCCCTCCAGCGCCAATCCCGATGGTAGGAATCCGCAGAGCTTTGCTCACTTGGCCGGCAAGCTGGGCAGGGATCATCTCTAAGACCAAACAAAAGGCCCCTGCATCCTGTAACGCTTTTGCATCGGCTAATAGTTTCTTTTGCGCTTCTTTGGCTTTGGCTTGAACTCGGTAGCCACCCAAGGTGTGAACGCTCTGTGGCGTCAAACCGAGATGACCAACAACGGGTATACCAGCTTGGGTTAAGGCCTCTACCTGCGAGCAAATGGACTCTCCACCCTCTAGCTTTACGCCCTTAACACCGCCTAACTGCATAAGCTTGGCAGCATTCTCAAGGGCGTCATCATTATTTTTATAGGTCATAAACGGCATGTCAGCCGCCACAAATGGGCGCTTCACCACTCTGCTCACGGCAGCCGAATGATGAATCATGTCCGCTAATGTGACAGGAATGGTGGAATCGTAGCCTAACAGGACATTTCCCAGGCTATCCCCCACCAAAACCATATCAATTGGAGACGACTCGACGATTCGACCAAAAGCCGAATCATAACAGGTCACCATGCTGATACGTTCACCAGCAAGTTTCTTTTGAATGATGGTTTCCGTTGTGACGGATGCTGATTGGCTCGATGCATGGCTCATAGTGACGATCCTCCGGAACTTCCGTATACTAGCCAAATGGATAAAATGACACAAGAAACTGACGTTTAGGAGGGGCTAAAGCTTGAACTTCTTTGAGCCCATTGACCAATATTGTGAGCGAGCCGGCCATGGATTGCTGGAAGAGCCTCTTAATTTATTCACTAATCTTAGTTTCATAATTGCGGGCTTGTTAATCTTAAAATCAATTAAAAAAATTAATGCTAAGGACCTCAAACCAGGCTCCTTAATGCTTGGCCGACTCATCATTGTTATCGGGTTGGGGAGCGCCCTATTTCATAGCTTTGCTAACTTCTGGTCCATGTGGGCAGACATCCTGCCGATCGGGATTTTTGTTTTGGCTTATCTATGGCTTTTCCTTCGCCACGTTGCGAACTTGGAAATCCGGCCATCAGTGCTATTTTTCATGGGTTTTTTTACCCTTTCGTTTTTTTGCACGCAGTTGGCTGACCCGACGGCGGCCAATGGCGGGGAGGCCTACTTTGGAACATGGATCGCATTATTGGGAATAGCTTGCTTCTATGGGGGACGCGGGCAAACCCAAGCATTCTATGCCGTGGGAAGTGCGGCGCTGATTTTTTCTGTGTCACTCTTCTTTCGGACAATCGATCAGCGCATTTGCGCCAGCTGGCCAATGGGGACCCATTTGATGTGGCATGTTCTCAATGGGGTCGTACTATTTTTAGTGACCCGAGCCTATGTGACAGCACCGGGCCGGCCCTGAAATCTCACCCGGTGTGGGTGGATTCAGGACCGTCGTGTGAAGCGGAAAATTTTGGATAAAAAAAGCAGATGTTACGGTAGGAAGTTGACGGGAGACGCCTATTTGGCGGGTTGGCCCTGTGTGTTGCGTCAACCAGGGAAAAGCAAGTGGCGTGCCAATTTGAAGATTTTTGAACCGTATGGCCTCGCTTGCATCGAACATTCGTTTACAACCGTTCACAAAAGCTGTTGAATAATCTCTGCAACACTTGCTGACGGCGAAAGAACCCGCGAACTTTGAAACTACTCGAAAACATCGCACTCAAAGATCACACCACCATTGGTACGGGCGGCCCAGCTCGCTTCTTCTTGCGCTGCACGAGTGATGACGAGATAAAACAGGCACTCACCTTCGCAAAAACTAGAAATATCGAAGTATTCACACTCGGCGGCGGCAGCAATCTATTGGTGGATGATGAGGGTTTTTCTGGCTTAGTTTTGCAAGTCGCAACGGAATCTGTGTCAATCAAAGCAGATGGCACCGTCTTGGCCAGTGCCGGTGTTAATTGGGACAGCCTTGTAATGGAGTGCTGTCGCCGAGGACTGACTGGTATCGAAACCTTGGCTGGCATCCCGGGATTAGTCGGTGCGACACCCATTCAAAACGTTGGTGCTTACGGGCAAGAAGTCGCCAACGTCATCACCGAAGTTCACACGCTTGAGAAATCAACCTTACGCTCCAGGGTCTTCATGCCCGAAGAATGCAAGTTCGGATATCGACAAAGTCGATTTAAAGCTGAGGACTCTAACAAATTCATCATCACAGCTGTTGGGTTTAAACTTTCGCCCAGTGAAAGTCCCATACCGAGATATGAAGAGCTCAGATCATCGCTGACAGGGGACCCAATGTGGGCAAGCGGATCTCGGGAACAGAAAATTCTTCTCACGCGAGAACACGTACTCAAAATACGAAAAAGTAAAGGCATGGTTCTTGACCCGAAGGATCCCGACACACGTAGTGTCGGTAGCTTTTTCATGAATCCAATCGTCTCATCAGCCATAAAAGACGAGGTCGCCAGCATTGCCGCTCGCGATGCAACCTCCAGACCCTTTGTTGCCCACCAGACCGAGGGCGATCACTGGAAAATCTCAGCTGCTTGGCTCATGGAAAACTCTGGAATCAAAAAGGGGCAAAGCCTCGGCGGCGCAAGGGTATCTTCCAAGCACGTCCTGGCTCTCACCAACCCAGGACAGGCCACAACGCGGGAGATTTTAGCGCTTGCCGACCTGATTACCACGACTGTCGAGAAGAAATACAGGATTCGACTTGAACGCGAGCCTATTCTGCTCGCATCCAATTAGCCGTACGCTTGAACAAATTAGTTGCACAGGTCTATGCCCAATGTTTGAAGTCGCAGCATTTTTGTTGCCAAAATTAGTCAACATTTGGGAAGATAGGCAGAGGCATAAGTGGTTATTGTTGACCACCTCAAGGCCACCGTCACTTTGGGACCGAGTCAGGAGTAATAAAGAATGGAAACAACCGATATCGTTTATTTTTTGATGCGCTGGTTACATTATGTTTTTGGGATTATTTGGATCGGTCATCTTTACTATTTCAATTTCACACAAGTACCATTTTTTGGCGAGACGGACGCCGCCACTAAATCAAACGCCATCCAAAAATTGGTACCAAGAGCCCTTTGGTGGTTTCGCTGGGGAGCCATGTTCACCTTTATTACCGGCGTTATAATGTTGGGAATTTGGGGACAACGAGTTGGTGGAGAGGCCTTGAGAACCTCGTTTGGCCTGTTCATTTCAGTGGGTGCCATTTTGGGCACGATCATGTTCCTCAATGTATGGCTGGTTATTTGGCCGTCTCAACGCGTGGTAATTGAGTCCACCACCAACGTCGCTCAAGGCAAAGCAGCCCTTCCCGATGCTGCTGCCAAGGGTGCGGCGGCTTTGCTTGCATCGCGTTCAAATACGATGTTTTCCATTCCTATGCTATTTTTTATGGGCGCAGCTTCACACCTTAGCCTTCATGCTCCGTCAAACAACGATTACATGGGAGCTTTGGCGGCAGCCTGCGTTGTGATTGGTCTTCTTGAGTTCAATGCCGTCAAAGGTAAACTAGGTCCAATGGTCAGCGTCCGCGGCGTGATCCACGCAGGCGTTGGTTTAACGGCTGTGCTTTACGGCGTACTCTACTTTTTAGCGTGATTTATAGATCCTGATTTATAGTTCCCATTGGGGGCAACCAACTGATGAACATGCTTGCGAAATCAATACTTATTGTTTTTTTCGCGGTAGTTGTATCTGGTTGCCCCTTTGGCAAAACAAAGAAATCTGAAGATCATGCACAGTCCGAAAGCCCCGAGGCAAAGCTGATCGCAAGGGGTAGAGCGGTCTATCTTTCGAACTGCACGTCTTGCCACAATATCAACCCAAAACTTCCAGGAAGTCAGGGTCCAGATATTCATGCTTCATCTAAAGAGCTTCTAACTGCTCGCCTGCTTTACGCCAAGTATCCAGATGGTTACAAACCAAAACGCGCGAGCAACATCATGCCGGCGATGCCCCATTTAGCCAATGATATCGATGCGCTAACCGCATACTTGAATCAACCCTAAGATTCGCTCCGATCACCTGATCGCACCTCAGCTGGCAACCCTGAGATTCTTCGCTTTTATAGATCTATCACAGTCTGTTTATAGATTTTTAAAAATATAGGTTTTTTTGTATTCCCTCACGAACGCGAGGCGGGTTTGTCTTTTTCCGCCTTCACACTTCCATCACCGGGGTACTTTCTATGTTCATAAAAAACCTACTTAAACTGACTTTCGGCATGGTGTTTTTTGCGCACACGTCTATTGCTGGTGAGCTCTTGAATGTTGGTCTTCGAGTTGATCTAAAATACGAATCTTTTGGAGAAGCCTGTCGCTTACATGCACTATTTAAGCATTATAATCTTTCACTTGAAGCAACGACCAGCAAGGTCACGCGCGCTCAATTAACGAAGTTAAATATTTCTAGATCACCCCAGAACTCTCAGTTGACCGACCAGGAACTGGCCAGTTTTGACGTAAGAAAAGATCAAAATATATCTTGGATCAAATCTTTCACCGCTTCTCCAGACCTAACGAAAACACTGATCAACACAGCCGAGGGACTAGGTAAAAGTGACTCATGTAAACCACCTGAGGATCTCATCTACGATGATTTAGACAACATTTATATAGATTTTGGCATTGAAGAGGTCGGTTACTTACTGCCACATTTCATAAATTCTAAGCCGGTGATCCTAAGGGGTCATAAACCAAACGGAGACCCTTTCCTTATAGAAATGACCCTGACTCAAGACCGCACCTGATCTACTTGGCGGGTCTTACGAACCAGTCTTGTCGTTTATGGCTTTATCAGATTAAAATGTCCCTCCCGATTCAATAAAGGGAGGGACGTTTAAATGATGCGCGGCTTGGCTACAAAAGTGCTTGTTTTTGCTTTGGTTGGCACCTCTCTTCTCAGTGCATGCCGATCGCGCAGTGACGATTCAACAGCCTCTGAATTGGACGGTTCTTGGCTATCCACTTGCCGCAGCCGGACTGATCAGCTCGGAACAAACTATTTTGAAATTAATGCGCTGGCTTTTTCTGGCGCAAATATGACGTCATCCATACGCTCCTATTCAGATGCGGCTTGTAAAACAGAGCTATCCGATAAACCTATTCTGACTGGCGTCTCGAACTATTCAACGGGTGACTTCACTCTGGGCTCCGGTGGAGCAAGAAAGTTTGACAGCCAACTCCAAACACTGACCATCACGTTAACAACGGACGCTTATGTGGCGCTCTATAATGGCACAAACGGGACGTCACCCTCAGTCTGCGGCGGGGGTTTCGTGAAAAATCAACCCAAAGCACTGACCGCCGCCAGCTGCGCCAGCAGCGACGCCCTGCGCAGTGAGTTCGCGCCTCGCTATGATATTTTCAAAGTTTCAGGGACTCTGCTTTATTTTGGTTATCTCGGACCTGCAGGATCCGCGTCTGACGGCAGCAGCGACAGCACTCGGCCACCTGCTCTTGATCCATCCTACTTCACCAAGATTTAGTGATGACTCGAATTAGTTGAGACGAAATAAAAACTTACTCGTTATGCTTCGGCTGACCGATTTAAGTCCCGCAGGCATACCGGCATAAACGACTTCACCACCTTTTTCGGCGGCCTCAGGACCCATTTCAATCAGCCAGTCTGCTTGGCGTAAAACATCCAAATGATGTTCAACAATAATCACTGTATGCCCGAGACTGGCTAGTTCTTTGAATTGCGTAAGGAGACTTGCCACATCTTGATCACTGAGTCCTGTGGTCGGCTCATCAAAAATGAGAACCGAAGGTTTACCTTTCTTTGCATCGCGCATGATTTGTACAAGCTTTAATCTTTGCGCCTCACCGCCGCTAAAGGAGCTAGTCGACTGCCCCAACGTCACATAACCCATGCCCACCTTGAGCACCGCATCAAGACACTCGACGATCGCTTTTTGCTCAAAGAAGAACGTCCTGGCCTCAGCCGCCGTCATTGCGAGCACATCAATCAGATTCTTACCTTTAAAGGCCACCGACAAAACCTTCTCATCAAATCTTGCGCCTGCGCAGGCGGGGCAAACGATTTCCATATCGCCAAGAAACGACAGATCTTCGGTCACGGTTCCCAAGCCTCGGCAGGTTTCACAGCGTCCACCGGCACTGTTGAAGCTAAAAGATCCCGGCGTTAACCCCAGATTCTTTGCCGATTCTTGCGCCGCAAAAATCTTCCTGACATGATCCATGACGTCGAGATAAGTGGCGATCGTGCTGCGGCTACTACGCCCAAGGGCAATCTGCGAAACCATCAAAGCATCATCATGCATTCGAATATATTTATCAGGCCCAACCTTCCCAGATGGGATTTTTTCAGTTTCCTTTGCTTTGCCAAACTTCTCTTGAAGTAGAGGATACAGGGTGTGCCGAATGAGACTCGTCTTGCCACTACCCGACACTCCACACACAGCGGTCACCTTGCCGACGGGAATATCCACACCGGCGTTTTTTAAATTATGGATACTGGCATCTCGCAGTTGCAGAAATTTCCATTCTTTAATTTCTTTCCCATGGTCGCTAAGGGCGTCGTCATAGCGCTGCTTGCGGGTTTTAGGCGAGCCAGCGAACACCAAGTGCCCGCCCTCATGTCCTGCTTTTGGTCCGATCTCAATGAAATGGTCGGCATCATTGATGATCGTTTTTTCGTGTTCGACGACCACGACCGTATTGCCTTGACCCTGTAATTCGCGAATGACTCCCAACAGATTCACGCTGTCTCTTGCATGTAGACCCGCGGTAGGCTCATCCAGACAAAACAATGTGTCTGTCAACACACTGCCTAAGCACCGCGACATATTAATTCGCTGCAATTCACCGCCACTTAATGTTTTGGCACTGCGGTCCATTGATAGATAGGATAATCCCATTTTCTTAAGATAACTGATGCGAGAATTAGCTTCCAGGACGGCTTCCGCGATGCCCTGGCCTGATGAATCCCGCCCCTTGATCACACTAATTCCGGACTTGTTTACCTCTTGAATCCACAGATCCAGAGTTTCCACATTCATTGAAGCCACGTCATTAATCGATTTGCCGCTAACTTTTACAGCCCTGGATTTTTCATTCAATCGTCGTCCGTCACACGAAGGACAAATGACGTACTTTCTGAATCTTGCGGCATGAATACGGTAATGGGTCTTGTAGCGTTTTGTATCAAGCCAGCGGAAATAGCCCTTGATGCCGCCGAAAATTTTCTTATCACCATTCCACAACCAGAGCTTTTCTTCTGGTGAGTAGTCGCCGAATTTTTTCTTTTTGACATCAAATTTTTTTGCTTGGGCTGATCTCAGCGCATCCTTGTAGGCAACCCGGTGTTCGCCGAAATTCCAGCAAACTACACCCTCATCTGCTAACGTTGAATTCTTATCCGGTATGATTTTGTTTTCATCTAAATCCGTGCTACTTCCAAACCCTTGGCAAGTCTCACAAGCGCCGATGGGGTGATTAAATGAGAACAGCGCCATGGTCGGCTCGGTGTATTGGACACCACAACAGGTCAGCCGACGTGAAAACTCCAAAACAACGCCGTCCTCAGCAATAGCTGCGGCACGACCTCGTCCTAGCTTCAACACCAGCACTGCGGCTTCAGTGATTCTTTTGCTAGCTGCGGAATCGACTGTAATGCGGTCAGCCACAACCCACGATCCAACGCGATCAAGTTTTTTGATGTCCTCTAACCGTTTTACTTCGCCCTTGATCCAGATCCTCGCAAAACCTTGCCCCTGAAGAAGAGTTCTTAGCTCTTTATCATCGATGCCTTCCCATGCATCAAGAGGTGCGGCCATCAAAACCTTCGTCCCTGAAAACCTAGCCACAATCCGCTCGGCCATCAAATCAGGATCAGCTTTTTCAACTAGCTGATCACACTTGAAACAAAATATTTGTCCGGCCTGGGAAAAAATCACCCGCAGGATGTCATGCATTTCCGTGAGCGTGCCAACAGTTGAGCGATTATTGGCACCAGATCTTGATTGCTGAACTGCGATCGCCGGAGGGAGATTTTTTACGGCTGCGATTTTTGGCTTTGGCATGGCTTTGAGATATTGGCGGGCAAAGCTGCTGAGACTCTCCACATATCTGCGGTAAGCTTCAGCATAAAGCGTATCAAAGACCAAAGAGCTCTTACCGCTGCCCGAAACGCCCGTGACCACCGTCATTTTATAGAGCGGTATACTGACGTCTAAGGCCTTGAGATTGTTCGTCTCAACTCCTAGCAGCTGGATGGACTTGTCGCCCTTTGCTTCGCCGAAAGCCACGATTGTTCACCGTCTAAACTTGAGCATCCCGCCTTACATCGCCTATAATTCAAAAAAGGCTGGCAAGCGGAATCCGATCTTTTTTGATGGCCAAACTATACTGCTTTGACTTGAAAAGGTACACAGGTGAAGAAAACAATTACAATCGTATCTTGTTTGGTTTTTATCAGCTTCACGGGAAGCTTTTTAATATCTTATGCCCTTAAAAAAACTCGCGGTTTAAAGGACTCCGCCGCGCTAAACGAGTTAAATTCGAAGCGTCAAATTTCAGCACAAAATACCGATTCGACATTTTATGATGCGGTTGGGTCCTCACCCAAGGCTGCCTCAAGTCCAGCGCCGAGACAAGCCACACGATTTACCATTGAACTCGCAAGTTTTAACAACCAGACCGAGGCCGAGTCACTGCTTATGCGTTTGAAATCGCGTGGAATTGAGGGCTTTTATACGCCCCTTCGCCGCGGCGGCACCGTGATTTACAGGGTAAGACTCGGCATGTTTGCAAATCCAGATGATGCAAGAAAAGTCTTGGCGAGGGTCAATTCCGCAGCTCAAGTGAACGGGGTTGTTGCCAAAATGCAGTGATCTGACCTTGAGTGGTTAAGAGCATTAATTCCAAATATTTAATGGGACGGTGACACCGGTGGCAAACCGATGGGGGCATCACTGACTTTGCTGGCGTGCTCAACAGCGTCAATGACTGAGTCACCATTAAAGTCATAAGCCCAGGCCACTGGCTTACCCGCTTGATCCAAAACTTCCACCATATCAAAACGACCGTCATGATTGACGTCCCAACCACGAAATCCCTCTTTTGAGTGTTTTGCCCCATCAGAATAGGTCCAATCGACCAAAATCTGGGTCCGATTGGGCAACGGCATTGGGTAATCCAGCCGCTCGCCCTCCCGCAAAACATAAAAAGCTGGTCCAGCCACCCGTTTTTCTGCGCTCTCGGGCTCAGGCTTCTGGGGCGTTACGCATCCATATAAAAGCGTCAAAACCAAACACCCAGCCAGGTTTCCTACCCTTGAAGATGATTTCAAATACACGGGATCTCCCTTGGATTTGTAAAAAACTGGGTTAATATTTACGGTTATCAACTGTTCAGACCGTTTTTTCGGTTGCAGCAAGACAAAGCTTTAAGCACAATGGGGGGCCTCGATCCTTGATGCGCCGGAGTTTTTCTTGCAAGACCCTAAATTTATTAGAAATTTCTGCATTGTCGCCCATATCGACCACGGTAAATCGACCCTGGCCGACCGCCTGATCGAGTACACGGGCACGCTCACCAATCGCGAAATGAAAGATCAAGTTCTAGACTCCATGGAACTTGAAAGAGAGCGTGGCATTACGATCAAGGCCCAAACTTGCTGCATGCGTTATAAAGCCAAAGACGGAAAAACCTATCAACTAAACCTGATCGACACGCCAGGCCACGTAGACTTTTCCTACGAGGTATCAAGAAGCCTCACCGCATGTGAAGGTGCATTGGTTATTGTGGATGCCAGTCAGGGGGTTGAAGCCCAAACCGTCGCCAATGTTCAACTTGCCATGCGCAGCAATCTTGCATTGATCCCAGTCATTAATAAAATCGATTTGCCTTCTGCCGATCCTGATCGCGTGGCGCAAGAAATCGAAGACGAACTCGCCATCGATGCGACAGACGCCGTAAAGTGTTCGGCAAAATCAGGAATCGGCATCCAAGACGTCCTTGAAGCTATCATTCACCGCGTGCCACCACCAGCTGACAATAACAACGAAAAACTACGCGCGTTGATCTTCGATAGTTGGTTCGATCAATACCTTGGCGCTGTTTCACTGCTCCGCGTCAAAGATGGCATCATAAAAAAGGGCCAACGAATACAGATGATGTCGACCGGTAAGAGCTACGAGGTTTTAAAAATCGGCAAGCTCATGCCAAAAGGCGTAGAAGTTGAGCACCTCTCCTGTGGAGAGGTGGGTTTTGTTTCAGGATCCATTAAGGCCGTTGCGGACACTCGCGTTGGCGACACGATCACAGACGCCGTAAAACCGGCTACCGAAGCCCTAGCTGGATTCCAACCTGCAAAACAAATGGTTTTTGGCGGCATCTTCCCCGTCGATTCAAGCGAATATCCAGTCCTAAAAGACAGCCTCGAAAAGCTGACACTTAATGATTCCAGTCTGGTTTACGAGGTCGAAAGTTCAAACGCCTTAGGGTTCGGTTTCCGCGTTGGTTTCCTTGGCCTTCTTCATATGGATATTGTGCAAGAAAGGCTTGAACGAGAATACAACCTGGATCTGATATTTACAGCACCGACGGTCGTCTACAAGGTTCACACTCTTGAAGGTGATCTACTCGAAATTGAAAACCCGGCGAAGTTGCCAGATCCAACAAAAATAGCAAAGTTTGAAGAGCCATACGTCACCATGATTGTGCACACGCCAGAAGAATACCTGGGGCAGCTGTTGAAGCTACTGCAGGAACGGCGTGGCCATCAGAAAGCCATGGATTATACCACTTCAAAACGTGTGCGACTCACATACGAAATCCCAATGAACGAGATGATTTTTGACTTTCACGATAAGTTGAAATCAATGTCGCGCGGGTATGCCTCAATGGATTACGAGTTACTTGATTACCGTGAAGGTGATCTTGTGAAGTTGGATATTCTGGTAAATGGCGAGCCTGTCGACGCATTATCTTGTATCGTGCATCGAAGCTACGCTGCAAATCGCGGCCGACTACTTTGCGAAAAACTGAAAGAACTCCTTCCCCGGCAGATGTTTCAAATCGCCATTCAAGCAGCCATTGGCAGCAAAGTCGTGGCAAGGGAAACCATCTCCGCGATGCGTAAAGACGTAACGGCTAAGTGCTACGGGGGCGACATCTCCCGTAAACGCAAACTGCTTGAGAAGCAAAAAGAAGGCAAAAAGCGCATGAAGCAGATTGGATCGGTCGAGATCCCACAATCAGCCTTCACCGCGATTCTTAAACTAGATAGTTAAATTTAAATTAAAAACGCACACTTTCGCCCGCTGGATTGGATTCGGATTCGCCCACTGCGATGTTGTCAGCTCTTTCATAAAGGCTGGCTAACCTTGCTTCCTCTCGCAACGCAACATTGCGTACAGCAAGGAAGCTTGGATAGTAATTACGCGCCGCAAAACCAAACATACTTGTTTTGTGCTCGTTTCTGATTTTCATGTAATCACCGCCAAATTTTTGAATCGCGCGCATGACCCCGTTCAAACCATAGTTGTACGCGGTGATCGCCAATTCCCATGACCTGGTCCGTAAAAAAATTCCTGCAAGATGGTCCGTCGCAGCATCGGTCGATAACCGGGCATCAACGCGCCAATCTTTTTTCCGCTTCACCACCAGACCTTCGGCCCTTGCCGTGTGTGGCATAAATTGCCAAAGGCCTTTGGCGCCTGCCTTACTTGTGGCAAAGCGGTCAAATCCACTTTCAAGATGTGGCAAATAAGCCAAGTCCTCGGGTAACCCCTTCTCGCGCAGAGAGCGCTTAATCATGGGGATATACTGCCGACTTCTTGTCAAACTCTTCTCAAATTCAACGCCACGCTGGCATCGGACCTGATCTTTTGCCTCGAGGAAAAAGGCGCGATGGCGTCTATCCTCAGGGATTGCGCGAAGAATTCTGCGCTCAAAATCATTTGAAGGTACGCCTTTTTTGGACAAGTTGGTAAGAGCGCCACGTATTTTACGCACATGATTTTTCAAAACAGTACTGGTGCGAGTGGTTTTGACCCGTGGCACCCGGGCGATATAATAGATAACGTCCAGATCCCACTCATCGTGGAAGGCGCACTCCTCAGGCTCGATGTCAGTGAAAACTCGCTCCCAAAACTTCACGTCCTGCTCCAAGCCCTTAGGGACTTGCAGAGCTGATGAGAGCTCAGTGCGTTGCCCAAGTGCTAGGTTTGAGACCCCAAGCAAGATAGCCGTAAATGCCAAGGTGAGTCGCATTACGATGACGTCCTTTAAATTGACCTGAAAATGCTTTAATTAAAATCTTTTAATATTGTCCCAAGTTCCTCGGGAAATCGAAAGTGTGGGCAAAAATTATGCACCCCTGCCGGATGGCAGATTCTTGGGATTGCCGAGTAATTACAGCAAGTTTTGAATTAACCGCTGAAATCTACGGGGATAAATCATCTTGATTTTCGTGACTTAACAGATAAAGATCGCTTCTCCTAACAGCCAATTCCATTGTGAATGAGGTCACCAGCACTATGGTACGCATGATTTTGCCATCCCTATTTTTAAGCTTTGTGTTGCTAAAGTCTTTGCCCTGTCTAGCACAGGAAGTCCCTCCTGGGCATTCCCATCAAGGGCCGGCGTTTGACGAAGGGCCTCGGGAATTCGCCACCCTTGAACAGGGTATGCCTGACATTGATTTTGAAACGCCTAATTGCAGCAGTGACGCCAACGCTTTTATTCGTCAAGGGATTGGCCAGCTTCACGGGTTTTTGAACTTTGAGTCCGAACGCTCCTTTCGCCAAGCCGCCTACCTCGACAAAAACTGCGTCCTTGCCTACTGGGGTATGGCCATGTCGAGTGCCGTATGGGTCGGTGATAACGACCGGGCACTAAAATTTGTTCAACACGCAAAAGATCGACTTAACAATTCCAGCACTGAGCGCGAAAGACTCTACGTTCAAGCGGTAGAGGCCCTGGCAACAGGAAATATTGACCGACACTTGTCGACGCTTGAAAGTATTTTTACAGGCAACCCCAAAGATCTAGAAGCCAAGGCATTCTTCGTAGTTAATAGCTGGATCCACAGGATTTACCGTCCTGGTTTAGCGGAATCCCCAGATGTCACTATTCAGTCAGAATCCCTGTTTCGCCTTGCGAAAGAAATCCTAGCTCTCAAACCAAATCATCCAGTCCACCACTATGTCATCCACATGTGGGATACAGACCAAAACCATGCCAAAGCCCTGAATTCTGCCGATCAGAGTGGCTTTACTGGACCAGCAATTGCGCACCTATGGCATATGGCAGGACACATTTATTCACGCGCCCGTCTACTATTTGAAACTTGGTGGTCGCAAGAGGCGGCAGCCCGCATTGATCATACTTATATGCAAAAATCGCGGATTTTTCCCTACTGGCTCCACAATCACGCACACAATAATGAGTGGCTATCCCGCACGCTGATGGCCATGGGTAATTTCGAGAAATCGCGTTCATATGCTTACAATATGCTTGCTCAACCGCGTCACCCGAAATTGAATCGGATTGATCAATACCAGCACGTCCAAAATGGTGTTCTTAGAAGCTCTGAAGCGTTGGAGCGAGGAGAATACTGGACGGATGCGAAAACTTTATTCAATTCTCCGTTTATGATTTGCGAGGATTTCACATCCCACAAGGACTCCTTTGACACGTGCAAACGTATGAAGGCTTTAACCATTGCGATGACGGGAACAGCCGATGAGAAGACCTGGCAAGAGTTTGCGGAGCCCGTCAGAATTGAAGCTTCCGCTGTAGCCGACATTATTGGGCATCGAAATCAGGACGATGCGCTCGTGCGATTGAATGCTCTGCAGCATCTGCAAACTGGCTGGGGCTTAAGCCGTTTGGTTCGCTACAATATGATGGCGGACAAAGACGATCGCGCGGCAGAATTATCTGTTCGATTGGTGTCGAGTGATACGACAAATAACGTCGTATTCAAACTGCTTGCCGCAGCTGCCAATGCGAAAACTGGTCAGATGGCTCAAGCAGAAAAATACCTGCAAGCGTTGCTTCCCGTAAGCCAGGAAATCGACGACACTTCGCCATTTAATAAAACGATGATCGCCATTCTAAAAGAGTCCAGACTTTTAAATGAGAACTGGCGACAGATGTTCGGAAACTGGCGCGCGGTCCATACAAAGCGCCCAAAGCACGAGACAATGGGGCCTCTTCTCTGGCAGGCCATTAAAGCCCCAGAATTTGAGTGGACTGATTCTGACGGAACACGTCACTCACTCAGTCAAGCTGTCGGACGCAAGCCTACGATTGTCGCTTTCATGCTTGGCAATTGCCCCAGGTGTGATGAGCAGTTTGAACTTCTAGATGCACAGCGCGAAGAGCTCGCACGTCAGGGAATAGAGCTGATTGCCATTGCTTCGACTGAGGCTAATATTCCGGCCTTCAAAAAAATGTGGTCTTATGATGAATTTGAGTCCCTCCCCATTCACGGTCTGTTTGTACTTAATGCCAACCGCGATGTGGTTTGGCAGGATATCAGCGCCAGCGCGTTTCTTGACATCAACTTCTTGATGACTGAACTTCCGAGGGTTTTATCCCCGCTGCAAAACCAAATGATCAAGGGTCGCCTAGCAGATCTAGACCAGTCAACAGCTTCAAGCATGTCTCGCTAAGTGCTTAATTCAACTCAAAGCTACTTTTAGGTTACTGACTTTTATTCCATGTAGCCTTGTAAAATGAAATCACTTTCATTTTTAAATACTGACAGCAGCTCGCCCAGAGGAAATACAGGTGCGGGTTGACCATTACTCTCTGAAAAAGCTCCCACACAGCTCATGTAGCCTGTTTCCTGGGTGAGCAGGGGGTCTTTGTAAAGCCTGAAAGCCGTAATATCCGCGTGTTCCGGATTTTGACGATCCCAGCCACTAACAAATAAGACAGATTTGCCAGGGAGTGCTGCGGAGCCTGTATTGAATAGCTGGCATGTGGCAGGTCTTGCGCCATTGTCAGGTTGAATTTTTTTGTAGAGATCAAAAAACTTATCGCCATCACCAGAAACTTTGCCGTCATTAACGATCACACTCTGACCTTTTGCGAGGCCGTTACGGAGACCAATTTTGATAGCGCCACGTCCCGTCAGCTCATAAATTGACACCATGAAAGGCGGCATAACGGCACGTGTTTCTCCCACCCCTAAAAAGCACTGATTGATCCGTGAAGCTAATAATATGGCGTCGTCACTCAATTTAATTTGTCCGCGAGCTTCTTCTGGCACGCGGCGCTGCATGGGTAGCCAAGTTAGTTCGCGGCGCTCTTGCAAAGCCGTCAATAGTTCGGCGGTGGCTGCTTGTTTTTGTTCTTGCGTAAGCTGCTTGGTTCCTTGAGGGTAGCCATCTGGCATGACATCTAACTTTTGAAAGTAGGTTTGCAACTGCTTTACGGGAATCTTGACGACATTTTGTGTGCAACTGTTACGGTCATAGGGGGCACTCGACCAGGAGCAATATCCGCGGTAAACCCAATCTTTCTCCACCCAGTAAGCGTATTTAACCGGCGGTAGAACCTCTTTATCAACCATTGTTGCATCGCGAAGTTTCGCTTCATCAGTAGAGGAGGTCTTACAGCCAAAACTCGCCGCAATTATTGCAATCAAAAGTGGAAATATTAACTTCATGTTATCCTCCAATTAGTCCAAACAGCTTTTAATTGTAGTCTGTTTGTGTGGTCAAGTCAGCTCTAGACCAATAGATTTTTGAAACAAAAGCCGGTAAAATTAACGGCTCAAACCCATGTGGAAATGGCGAGTAAAATGCGGACGTTCAAATACAGTATTCTTGTGTTGATATTGCTTGCTGTCGCGGCTTGTAAAACCGCCCGTGTGCGAGACGGCGCGAGCACTTTAAGATCATTTTCGGCACCGGACGCTACCAATACAGCCGTCGTTCTTATTCACGGTTGGGGCAAGACTCCTCGCAGACCCACTTTTATTTGGCGACTGAAAATTAAACCTTACACAGATCTTTCGGCTCTCCGAGATCAATTCAAGGCTGCTGGTTTTACCAATGTGAATGTGATCGATTATGACGACGAGCTGGGTCTGAACGATATGGCAAAAACTGTCGCGGAACAGATCCAAGAAATTATCGCTAAGGCAAATAATCCAAATCTAAAGCTCGATGTTATCGGGCATTCTTTAGGTCAGTTTGTAGCCTTAAAGTCCATACTTGAAAATCCTATTGCACCTGGTTCGTCTGAAAAAATTGCCGATCGCGTTCGACTTTTTGTGGGCCTTGCCGGCGCAGCAAGAGGACAAGACGTCATAAGACCATGCAGAATATTTCCAAACCAGTGTGGCGGAGCAGAAGTCTTGTCGCCATATTACAGTGCCGCTGATCGTGGCGCGGAACAACTCAAAGAAATATTTTCCGCAAATCATGATGCCATCAATCGGCTAAAAAAATGCTCCCTCTATGCGCGAGCAGATGAAATCGTCGACTCGCCTTATAACGCCGGAAGTTTTGCAAACTTGGGGCTTGATGAGGCCAATGTGAGAGATGTCGAAATCGACTACAATGGCTCTAGGTTTCACAAGGATGTAAAAGATAGCCCTGAAATTATCTCCAAGATGCTTTCGAGCTGCTATTCAATGATCCAGTAGGAAGAGACCCCCTCCTTCCCCGTGCTCCAATCGGGCATGAGTGCAACCCCCTAATCTTCCGGGCTTTGGCAGATTATCGCAATTATTCCAGAGCATTAAATATTTCGTTAGAATAGCTTTTAAATTCATGAACTTATATAAATTGTATAAATTTTATTAAAATATAACAAATATTAAATTGATTTTATAAGCCCGGTTAGCTTAAAGTCCCCCTTGGCAGAAATGCCGCAACACTGGACTTTGTGCCCCATGCGAACTATTGATGTTGGTGAACTTTTAGACGTTGAACTTGATGCTGAAGTGGATGAGGAGCCCCCCTTATGCGGACTGCTAATTTTGGCAAATTTAGTCGACCAGGCTTTTTCCTGGCCGTAGTTCTTTCGACCGGAGTGATGGTCAATTGCGGATCCCCAGGTGATCTCACCAGGCTGACTCCTGGTAAATCTGACGACCGGTCAAACCAAAATAATAATGATCCGCTTCAAGAGACCGCTTTTGAAGTAGACGACACTCCTTTAAAGCCTAGTGCGCTTTTATTGACAGACCCATCTCCACAGCAACTTGTTTGCCGTCGCGCCCCAGGATCTAACCTGGTGGGAGAAATGACCTACATGTCTTTCAAGGGTCCAGTAAAAATTGGTCGATTCACCCAAAACGGTAACGTGGGTGCTTGCGAAATGTCCCGTCGTGCCGCAAGAAATAACATCACATGCCTAGAAACCAGTGGCGGATACAAAGCGACCAGGCTTGATGATCAGTCAAATGTTAAGTCCTTTAGTAAATTCAGTGATTGTTTAGCGTTCACTCAAGGGCAAAGCAGCAATATCACCCCAAAAGGTCGAGTTCAGTTTATTGACTCGCGAGAGCTTAATGCTTATTTGAAAAATTTACCTAATCTTGCCGATCAGAAGCTGAATGCTGCTCTCCACTCAGAAGACACCATTTGGTACGACGAAGACTCAATGGTTTTCGTGTACCAAGATTCCTTTGGTAATCCAACTGGCCCAGAAGGACTTCGCGCCAACCGCGTAGCTTATGACGTTGGTGCAACGGCAGTAGAGCCTGATATCAGGGCTTTAACTGAATATTTTGAACTTCAAACCTTTAAATTTCCGTTCTCCGTCACTGCAGGTCGCCTGGACCGCGGCAACTCGGAAGCCATCTACTTCTGGCAGCCCCCACGTGATGAATCAGGCAAATACGTTCCCGTTACCTGGTGGAAAAGTGGATCTCACTGGCATTGGGTGTTCCCAACAGGGACGATTTTTGGAGAATTATTGTTAGTCCGTGATGGTTCCTCCAAATCCGAATGGTACGTCCACGAGGTACGAACGCGGGTGAGAGAAATTAACCGTTGGCGTACAGACATCTTTAGACCATTTCCCCGTGCCGCTGACTTTGCTGCTGCCATCAAAAAACATCGCAGCAACTGGCAAGAAACTGACCTCAAGGAACTCGTTGCGCATCTTGAGGACAATACAAATTTAATGCCTGCAAAAATTGAAACTAAGTCATACGCGAAAGTTATACCAAACTTTAATGGCTACTATGACAAATTACCTGCGACCAAGGATCATGCTCTGATTCGAAGTCTGCTTAAAAAGACTGTCTTTAAATCGGCAATGAATGCCGAATGGAAGAGATCGGGTGATAAGGTGACTTTTGCCCCAGCTACAGATGCAAACTTTCATATTGTCCCGAAACACCACATTGCTGGTCTTCTGGAGAACACAGAAAAATCGTGTGCCCAATGCCACAACCGAACCGGCCAACCGCTGGGACAATTGGACAGAAGAGCCGTGCTATATGGTGAAATATGGGGGGAAGATCAGATTTTCACTTGGCACCCGTTTAAGCCCATAACAGAAATTTACTCTGTGTCTGATGGTAGTCGTGTGGTTCACCCTAAGCTCCAAGAGGCAGGGCTGCTTCTTCAGAAGAAACCTGCGGCAAACGATCCAGTTTACCGCGAGCTACCCAAGCCCTACTCACCCGTGTACAAGTAAAACATCCCTTCATGTGTCTCAATCAACCCACTTAGCTCTTACTAAGTGGGTTTTTGTTGTCTATGCATCAAAGAGTTAAGATTCGGCACACCACTTGCAGATAAAAACTGGGGTAAGTGGGATTTTGCTTTCTTTGTAAGGGGTCGAATTTATGGATCTCTCCACTGCACTTAAGAGTGCTCGCCGCGATATAGAAAAAAACGCAACAAGTTTAAGTGCCACAGGCGAGGCATTTCTTCCCTACTGGCTATCAGAGCTAAACACTGAAGCCACTGCCTCGCAGTTAGCCTTGGAGAAGATCCTTTTGCCCTACGCCAAAGAAGCCAAACACCTCTTACCGGCACTTTTTAAAGGGATCGAACTGGAACTCACCAGCATTGCAAGCAGCGCACATAGAGCGTCTAAAACATTTTACCTAGGAGGCAAATCACTCCTTGACTCACAACTTAGGGAAATTGACACACGCGTAAGGCGGCATAACATTAAATGCGCCTATATCGAAGATCACCTTGGTGACATTTTGAGCCGAACAGAGCTAGAAGATCTTGGCCAGGGATTTAACGATGAGCGTGAGCGTCTTTGTCGTAGTATCCGACTTATGGACGAGGGCGGTTAAAGCCTACCTGATTTTCTTTATTGACCTGAATTTACAGAGCATTTATCGATACGAATCGCACAGTCGACTATTTCCATCGGCGCAAAAAAGTTCTAATATGTCCCCTAATTGAAACACGTTCAATTAGAGGACTTTATCATGATGACCATCGACTGGTCACCGCGATCAATCGCTGAATGGCGCCATATGCTTAAAGCTGCACCCAGAAGTAATTGGATGCAGTCGCTGACACTTGCTAAAGCACTGAAAGATCTCTTCAAAAAACATTCACGCATCGGCGCAATCCGCCTTGACGGCAAAATCATTGGAATGCTGACCCTTCAAGAGGTGGCAATTGGACCATTTAAAATGGTGGAGCTTTATCGCGGGCCAATCTGGTTTTACGAGTCCCCTGAAGCCTCATGGCTAGAAGAATTCGCAAAACTGTTTGCAAAAGAATATCCCCGAGGCCTACTTCAACGAAGACGATGGCTACCAGAATGGCCAGATTCCGAAGAAGCCAGAATAACCCTCAAGCGTCAAGGGTTCAAAGGTAGCAATAGTTTCTATGAAACTATCTGGCTTGATTTAACTTGCTCAGAAGAAGAACTGCGTACGTCACTTCGGAAAAACTGGCGCGCAGACTTGAAAAAAGGCAGTATCTCTAACATTGACGTAAGAATTGATCGCGATGGTTCATCCATTGACATGTTCCTTGAATATCACGAACAAGAACGCGCCCGTAAAAAATATCGCACGCGCGGACCAGAGCTTCTAGAAAACGAGCTCAAGAATGCTGCATTGCTGAAGGAACTCCTTGTTCTTTGGGCCGTTGACGGAAAAGACCCGGTAGCCGCAATCGCAATTGTAATGCACGGCAACAGTGCTACCTACCGTGCAGGCTGGTCTTTAGCTCGTGGACGCGAACTTCACGCCCACAATGTCCTACTCTGGGATGCCGTCACCATGCTCAAAAACAGCAATTACCGCGCACTTGATTTGGGTGGCACAACGCCGACATCTGACTCCGCCGGCTACATTAAATTCAAGCAAGGCATGGGTGGGGAAACGTTTCGAACAATGAGTGTTTCCAGGTAAAAGAAATCAACGCTTCGAGCAGCACCCAGATCGCAGTATTATTTTGTCGGACCATTAACGCTAGCCGGTTTTTTGCTTTCACGAGGGCAGCGGGCTGCGTCAATAGCGCTGGAAATCCGACTAGCGGCTGCTGACGTCACAAGACGTAAACATGATTTAGTCATGAGGGATTTCTTCGGAGCATAGACGTCCAGACCTCTTTGCGAGCACACTATGTTAGCCACGGAAGAAGCCAGCACGTCAATGAGAAGCTGCCTCTGCTGTGCGGGGTTCATATTGCATATGCCAAGCGTTAAATTCTTAACTGCCTCCGCGATAGCCGTTAACTCTTTGTCGGTTAAAGCAGCCTCGCCGCCATCATTTAGTGCAAAAACATCAGGCGATTGAATCGTGGATATTTCAGCCTGCCGCATAGAGTCTGGTTGCCTCACGTCAGGTGCGTCCTCTTGAGAGCAAGATACCGTAAGCATTAGAACCGAAGCTACAAGCACATGACCAAGACGACTCATATTTCCTCCGTAACGATCACCGTAAAACCAACAGTGCATCCAAGAAAGAGTCGACGAAGTGGGCGGACGTCTTGTGTCTTTTGGTAAAATTCAATAATTACGGTAGGTTATATACGCCCATTATGGGCTCGCGAAGTGAAATATGATCAGGCTCTAACCTAATACCCTTACGGCATGAATTGGTTTCATTTGCTAAGTAAGGTTGCTAATTTGAAAATTCCGTCACTGTCGCAAATACCGTATCAAACGGCAAGCAGGTGTGTGTCCGTCCGAAGCAAAAATCCCCAGTAGATTTCTCTACCGGGGATTTCCGATTTAATAGGCTGCATCGTGCTACTCTCCCACACTTAAAAGTGCAGTACCATCACCGCTGACGAGCTTGACTTCCGTGTTCGA
>JBIJBX010000125.1:0-7204 GCA_044344995.1 Oligoflexales bacterium
TAAAGTATGGTCAGGCACAATTAAGTCGACCAGATTTAAAAGGCGAAAAGGGTGGTGGTCTTCATTGTCAACCTAAGTTGACACTTATGACCGCCACCCTCTGCTACCTGAGCGCACGTTAGGATTTCCCTAGTACGCCTTTGGGGTCGACTCTCCTACTGGTAACGCATTCCCAAATTTAGCGTGGCAATTAAGTCGTCTCCGAACATGCCCACCAAGCTCATCTGGTTGACGTCCACCCATAGTGCCTCACAAAGCTAGCTCTTGAGACACCGTCGCGCAGATGATCCGTAACCTACGGATCAATCTTACCCCTGAGATCCTCGAGTTCCCCAAAATAACCTATTTGAGTACCCTTATCCGATCTCACCCGCCCCACTTACAGACCCGACTACGAATTCGCATGCCTTCTTAGGGGCTACTTGTCGTTTTCGGTTGTTTTGCCCAATGGAAACAGAGCAAAACGTCTACAACTGGTTCCGTGCTTTCCCATCACTCCCTCTCAACATGTCATCCATCCATCCCGAAGAAGTCTGATCGATGCTTGCGTTTAGTTCTTCTCGATCAATGCAGCCTTCGCCCCGTTGGCGGGAGCTCGGCACTTCTTTTTTGTCCCGCCCTCGTCTGCAGAGGGCGGGATTAAGGGACTTCACGGTTCGCTCTCGCTATGACCTGCTAAGTCGTCCCTGCCCCAAAGTCAGATCTCTTCAGGGCTGTTTGCAGCCGGCATCTGATAATACAGTCTCCCGCACTATCAGCGGCCTTAACTACGGTAGCAACTAAACAACTCTACCGATGGATCTCTCATCCACTGGAGTTTTGGTAAGCATCGCTGCTTCCCAACACACTAATCTTCAATGCATCGTCCGTGCCAACGCCGGAAAGCCGCGTTGTTCTACTTCAAACTTCCGGTCATTTCGTATGTTTACTCGCTCGTTTCTTTGTCAAGGAGGTAACAGCAAACCTTCGAGCCAAGCTAACTGATTGTGGCAAAAGACACGAATAGTTTCGTCAAATGCTGATGGTGAAGATCGTGAATATTCTGGGTGGCGCTTGAGTTTCTGCAAGCACTCGCATTAACAAGATTCTTTAATAAGTGCCAACTTTGGCATCCTAATTGCTTTCTTTTCTGCCTGTGCGGACGTGGTTTGCACTTCGCTAGTAAATTGGCTGATGGCCAGAAGAAGGAGATTTTCGACATGCGTAATGAGTTGGTTAGCCTAGGAACATCACTATTTCCCCGCCTTTCTAGCAGAGGTATGGGACTAAGTCGTGATTGGTTTCGAGATTATGAAAGAGCGATTGATTCAGCGCTCAGAGCACCGTTTCTAACGGAAGAAGAAGATCAATTGATGTCATTGCGAGTTGACGTCGCCGAGACGGACAAAAATATCGAAGTTTCGGCCGATCTTCCTGGCGTCGACGAGAAAGATATAAAAGTTGAGATTCGTAACGGAGTTCTGTGGCTATCTGGTGAGAAGCGCTGCGCAAGCAAAGAAGAGTCAAAGAACATGTATCGTAGCGAACGCTACTATGGGGCCTTCGAACGTGGCATTAGCCTTCCCTGTGATGTAGAGAAGGGTAAAGTGGATGCGTCTTATAAGGATGGTGTACTTAAAGTAACCCTCCCAAAGACACCTGCCGCGCGCGAGGAAGTGACCCAGATCAAGGTAAAACACTAATCAGCTGGCGTCACTAGGACTGCCCTAGTGGGGTTTTAGGGCGCACAGTGCGCGACGCGGCGTGTCTCGCCGAGGGGATGGTTAAAGCCCCTACAGTCCACTAGACTGTAGGGGCTTGTTTTTTCGGAAGAGTTGGGCGTTTGGTTTTAGTTCATAAGTGTTCAGTAGCCACTAGCTCGTAATTCGCTGAGTAGGCTATATAGAAACTGTATATGATCAAATTGCCCTGGCGCATCATCGCCAGCTTTGGAGCCTGTTAGATCGAGGTGATCAGCGTCGAGTACGCCGCGAAAGATTCCCCATGGAGCAGACGAGACAGGAACCATACCATCATTGTCGCCGGCTTGTTTTGCCAGGTAGCTCTGCGTTAATTTGAAGTTTAATTTGATGACATCTTTAGGTCCAGGACCCGTTCTAGCGGCCCAAGACTGATATAAAACCCCAGGCACATCTGGCACATTAGGGTTAAACGTTTGGTTTAAGTAAGTGGTCGAAAGTGACTGCAGTGCCACCGCAGTGTCATTTGAATCACTACCGTTGCTATTAGTCATATCGGAGACAGTTCCGAAGCCTGAACTTATGAATAATTTACTCAAAGGACTATTCATATCTTTCATGGCGAGATCAGCCAAAGGTGAGCCTCGGTTTGGGGTCGACAGCATGGATAATGAAGCTACTGTTGAGGCAAGTCCAAGTCGTGATATGGCAAATCTCGCATCAAGGCCACCTTGTGAGTGCGCTACGAGATTGACCTTGGGCGCTCCAGTGACCCTAAGGAAATTTCTTACGATGTCAACCAGCTGACCGCCTCGCAACTCAGAACTGTTGACCGGCGAAACATCAGGAACTTTCACCTTACAGCCGAGGGACTCGAAGTGCTCTGTAACACCTTTATAGGTGGTGCGACTTCCACCCATGAGGCCATGTAAAAACAACACTGGGTAACGCGGGCAGGGTTCAGGCGTTGTAGGCTGATAGTTATCAGGAGTTGCTCGCGGTAAAACTGGTTGATCGACGGCGCTGACTTGTTTCTCGGGGCGACGTGAATTCCCAGAGATCAGAGCGCACCCTGATGTCATTAGGAAAATTAGAATCACTCGAAAAATCATGAAAGCTTATCGGCTATAGTTTTGGGTTCTAAATTCGGATGGTGGTAGGACTTATAACATTTTCTATAACTCTCCGGAATAAAAGGATTACAACTGATGCATAGGCATGAAGTCATGGTCGCCAAAGAGCGGCTGACGGATTTGGGGGAAGGAGCCAAGAGCGCCTGAGAAAGCTCTCAATGAGCATTCTCAGTCGTCCCAATATCCGTAGGCCCTGTTCAGGTCAAATTGGGGCGTGATTTTACTGGCACCCTCCAGTGCCGCCCTCGATCTTAAATCTAATTGGAGCTGGTTGAGTATTTCTCAAGGTGAAAGCAAGATCTTTCCAATGGGCATCCATGTTGTCGTTAGCCATTATGTTAAAAGCGTCGCCTTGGAAATCAACGGCGATTCCAGGGCCATACACAGGTTGACTCGCGGAATCAAACACCTGACTTGCAACCAGCCTGAACTTGCCTGTGTAATCCTTCACATACATGGATAGTTTCAAAATGTTGCAAGTATCTCTGCGCATTTGTAAGGTGACAAAAGAAGCAGCATTGTTGATATATTGTTGACCGGGTGCAGGCCGGTTGCAGGCAAGTTCAACTTCGGTCTGCCCATTCACGCTCGCGTTAATGCAAACTTGAAACTTAGAAGAAGAGTCTGCCCGCCTGATAATTTCGAACTTCACATCCCCAAACTCTGGTGGTGATGGCGGTAATTCTGGCCCAGGATTGTCTGAATTGTCATTATAGGTAGGCGGTTGCTTCGGCAATTTCAGGCACGTGCCAGATTGCAAATTCACCACTTCTTTAATCGTGCTGTCTGAATTAAACCTAACCCAATCAACTTTGTAATTCTGCCCAGAATAGTCTTTGCAAATCGTATCAATTTCCTCCTGCTTCATAAAGCACTCATCTTTTGTGCTGGGAAATGATCCCGCTGTCACGCCGAAATAACGACCGCATCCACCGGTTTCTGGTTTAATGACATAAATAAAGGTAGTTCTAGGAGTTCCGAAAAATTTGCCATTTCGTACGATGGCTACTGTCAATACGGAAGTTTTATTAATCACTAGTGGTCCGCTATAAACATTGCTTCCGTTCGGACTGAGGTCACTGCCGTCAAGGCTGTAAACTATTTGAGAGCCTGGAGTCTGATTCGATAGAGCTACGACTTGGGGTGTTTGATATTCCCCAGGATCAACACTCGCCACTACAAAGTCTCGCCAGTGGAACGTTATGTAGTGGCCGCGACCATCATATTCCCCTGCGCCGTCAAGAACAGTCTCCTTCCTGTCGCCATTCAGGCTGTTAGACCATAGAACCTTGCTACCCTTTGGTCCTGTTACCTGAATCTGTCCGGCGTCTTCACCGTTAAGATCAGCTTTACCAACGACCTGGCCGTTGATTGACGCTGAAATAATTCCAGGCATTAAATTGCCGTTCCCGTCACTAATGTCGACTTTGTTCACCTCTGTGATCGCGGGAGCTGGTATTGATGGATCTTGTAAAACCTGTCCTTGGCGCGCTATGGCTACCGCTAAATCTAAGCTGTTAATGACCCCGTTGCCATTTAAATCTGCTCGAACGCTCGCACTGGTAACCCCTTGCAACCAATATTTTCTGAGATGCTCGATGTCCATTCTATCAACAATGTAGTTCCCATCCATATCCGCTTCAAGAACTCGAAACTTTAATATTCTGGTTACAACACCATCCAGTGATGGACTCATCTTGTTCACAGATATTTTGAGTTGGTAAACTCCTGACAAAATGGGTGAGCGAAGGCTAAGAACGGATAGATTTCCAATGCGGGGGAGTTTTTCTATAGCCGCAGACCCGAAATCCTTACCGTCAGTTATTCTAGTCAGTGTGATGAGTCCAAATACTGGCGCAGAGTTATTACGCGCAATGACGATTTGATTCATCCCAACCCAAGGTAGGGATCTAAGGCAACTTGCTGGTGCAAGTGTAAACCCCAGATCCTCACCGAGAGCTCGTTGGAAAGTGCTGTTCCAAGCTGCCCCCCGGATTCTTATTGCGGCGATGTCTCCTTGATTTTTAGATAGGGGCTCACCCAGGAAATCAGATGTAATTACGGCCGAAGCCGGATTCAGGACTTGGAAAGTATCCATGTCCTGTTTGTCGATGCGGCCATCACTATTCAAATCAGCTTTAGCAAGTGCGAGTGCGTACGACGGACTCGTAACAGACGATACAGCCGTATTCATATTACGAGAAATAAAGTCCTGGTCGAGGGCGTTTACTGAGAATGACTGATCAACGTCACCGGGACGAACGTCGATGGAAATTTCCTTTCCTTTGTCTAAGCCTTTTCTTTCGGTGAAAACTAGTCGGTATAGACCTGGTTCAAGCCGACCTGGAAGGCTTGCTGTGTGAGCGTACATTGTTCCCGTCGACGTGTTGATCGGACGAGGGCTAAACTTAAACACCAAAGATTTGAATTCACTGAATCCAGTTGACGTGACTTTTTCAATTTTCGTATTAAGCGTCAGATCCTTGCGAGTAGTCAATATCACTAATTCGTCCAGGTTCGACCAAGGAACGCTGACAGGTGACTGTCCGCCTTTTGTGCCCAGTATTCGAAACCCAGCACCAACACCTGCACTTTCTTTTGCATTCAAAAGCGTCTGTTCCAGGGATTTAGTCCACAAAGAGCTTCGCAGATGAATGTCGACTGGACCAGTACTGGAGAGTATGCCCGGGACGGATTGTACCAGATGTGATGATTGAATAGCCGAAGAATTGCAAGGAAAGCTTCCGCCTGGAATCTTGGGTATTGGTTGTTCGAAGGCGACACTCGGTGAGGATGGGGAGTCCGTCAGGTTAAAATCTCCCCCGGAGGTTTCATCACCCTGGACTGATACGTCTGTCCGTTGTGCTCCACAAGCAGTGAGGCAAATAGACAGTAGACAAATAGACAGTTGAATTGATGGGATCGCAAAATATTGCGGTCTAATGATCTTAGCACTGGCCATGTGCCCCCCTTTTTTAAAGCCGAAGTTGTCGGCCATACAATTAGGAATTCTCTCGGTAGAGCATCTCACTCACATGAGGGGAAATTTACCTTGCCAATTTTAGTCTTAAAATCAGCAGGTTGGGTGGATCCGCGCCAGCAAATAAAGAAAATCCCAGAAATGTTTGCGAGTCGCCTTAATCGTCATTAATTACAGGAGGTTATGCCTTGGAGGTGAGGTCCCAATGCTTTTAATTTCTTACGGATATGAGAGCCCGAGCCATCTCATTATTCATTAGAGCAAACGACTCATCAAACCCCATGCCAGGCTTTACGAGTAAGGCGTTGGGCTGACAGGCGATAGCCAGGTGAACGGACGCGCGCGCGCCCAAGTCGGTCTCAGTGCAACTACCACCGAGTAGGGAAAATACTTTGGCTTTCTTACAGATCTTAATAGCTTCAGCGCACTCAGAAAGGGAGCCTGTGTCGGGCATTTTAATATGGATGCCATCCACGGCGTTTTGATCAATCAGAAATTTAATGTCAGCGACTTCGTTAGCCCACTCGTCCGCAATAATTTTCGTGCTGGGTGAGCTCCCTTGAACTCTTAAGCGAATAGGGCTTAAGCGTTTGGCGTGATCTTCGAGTGTTTTCCCCACAACCGGGCTTTCCACATGAAGAGCATGGGGCGCGGCCTTTTGTGCCATGGCTATGATAAAGTCGGCAATATTGGTATCACTACCAGCAAAGATGAAATCAAGTGCCCCGTGAAAGTCGAGTGTCAAAGTAGGAGTGTATCCAAACTTCGAGGCTCTAACTTTAAATCCCTCAATCCACTTAAGAAGCTGCCCGCCCCCGGAGCCAATTTGCGCATCTAAGTTTTCAAACTGTCCTTGTGGTAGGTAAGAGAGCCTCCTTGCCAGCATACGGTCCACCGTGTCGTCCCAATTAGCTCCCGATGATCCGTGCAATGGAATAGGTGTCTTACTAACAGTTAAACCCAAATCCCGTGCAATAAGACTGGCAGATGGTAATTGGTTAACATGGCTGCACGCCGAGAGAAAGGCCTGGCTCACGGCGTAGCGAACAAACGGGGCTGTTGTTCTATGCGCCTTTAAAAATGCTTCTTCCAGGGATTTCCAACTTGATGCATCTCGTCCAACACACCAGGATTTGAAGTCTGATTTAAACCATTTTTCCAGTTCGTCGGGACTACCGGGTCCAGCCCGTCCCGCTTTGCCGCCAAATGATACGGCCACCCCATCACCCCAATGAACCGAGCCGTCATCCAATTTAATGCCGACACCAACGACTGGCGCCGGAGTTCTCACGAACGGATAACGGTCATGGTCAGTGGAGCTCTGATAACGATCAGCTGTTGGAATAAATTTTTGGCGAATTTTATCAATGTCCTCGAAAAAGTAACCACCCCATCCACGGTAGGTAATGACA
>JBIJBX010000127.1:0-7139 GCA_044344995.1 Oligoflexales bacterium
TATGTAGACTTGACGCAAGTGAATTATCTTAAAACGGGCGTTTTTCCTGCCGGTTACGGCTTTTGCACCTTAACCAAATTTTTAATATTTTCTTCCAGATCAGCAAGGCCTACTTCTGTGTCAATCTGGCGGTTGGCTTTTGCAGCCTTGAGGGCGGCTGGCATTTGAGCGCGGATGATGTCAAGGCACTGTTGTCGCGTAAGATGGGAGCGTTGCTGAAGCCGCTGAATTTGCGTCTCCTCGGAGCAGTATGTTGCCCAGCATTCTTTGAATAAGTGGTCTCTCCCAATCTCAAAAACTAATGCGGCCTCGTAGAAAAATATTTTCCCATGACCAAGCTTTTGGGTCTTTACGGTTGATTCAAAAGCAGTCTGAATTGCTGGGTGCAGAATGCCTTCCAGTTTTTTGCGTGCGGTATCATCGCGCATGATAATTTCTCGCAATTTAGACCGGTTTAACTGCCCATCGTGGTTAATAAGATCTTGTCCAAAGGCCTCTGCAATCATTTTAAGGGCTGGTCGTCCTGGTTGAACGACCTCGCGAGCCACCTGATCAGCATCAATAACCGTGTAGCCCAATTTACGTAACATTGACGCTACGACTGATTTTCCCGTTGCGACTCCGCCCGTAATTACAATGCAGTAGTTTTTAATTTGATCATTTTTGTTTTGCTTTAACGTGTCTTTGACCAAGGAAGCTCCTTTGCAAACCTAGAGGTCCAGCGTCACGCCGAAAGTTATGCTATGCAAAATGTTGTTGGTATCAATATCGCGAACGGGCGTGTAACCCAGTTTGTACTCAGACGTTAAAGCGATATTTTTTGTAAGTGTGTCGTTTGGTAGAGCGACTGCCCATGTGCCCAGTGGCGCTGTGTCAAGGTCGAGGTCGTATGAGTACATGATGCGAGGTTTTTTGGACTTCTTCTTGTTCGTCTTTACTGGTTTATTAATGTAGGCATCCAAGACTCCGATGCCCCAGAGCCCAACAAAAGAGACCATTGAGAATTGTGCATTTTGGTTAGCTTTTTCGATGGTGTCATTGGCCTTCTTTTCTTGACTGATAGTCTCGGCGTCGAACTCACTTAGGTCTTCGGTGGTTTCATCTCTTTCAATCACCCGTCCTTGCAAATAAACATCTAGCTTTTGCTTGACGGAGGCAGCCGCCGTAGAATTGGTTCGGTAGAAATAGAGTGACCCAACCTGGCCCCCAAGGAAAGCTGCACCCTTCAGTGTGCTTCCATTGCAGAATTGACCAGCCCCAAAGGGCAGCAATCGAATCATCCCACATTTATCTTGGACGACATTCGTGGACTTTGCTTTTGGCGAGGAGTCAGTCGGCGATATGGGAGGCGGAGGCATACCACCTCCTGACGCCCCCGGGCCATCAGCAAGCGGTGCAACTCCAGGATCCACTACAGAAGCCTCGGGTGGTGGTCCGAGATAGCCACCGTAAGGATCAGCCATTGGTGCCGGTGCATATGGGGCAGGCGTTGGTGGATAGGCGTAGGGATTTGGTGGCGCCATGTAACCGCCGTATGGTGCAGCTGGATAGGCGGGAGCACCGTAGGGTTGCATCGGCGCATACTGTGGATAGACGGGATACGGAGACGGGGCATATTGGGGGGCCATTGGGTATCCAGTCGGTGGTTGCGCATAGCCGGGTTGAGCGTACCCGGGTTGGGCATAGCCTTGTTGGGGCATAACAGGTTGCGCGGGTGCTGGCGGTGGTGTCACGACCTGTGGCAGGCGTGCTGCAGGAGGTGGTGCGTTAAAAGATTGCTCGGCCATTGGATCATCGCCAAACAAGTCATTTTTATTTGCTGATGGTTTCTTACCCGCGACCGCCCTCGGTTGGCCCGGTAACGGAATTTTTGATTGAGTAAGAGGTGTAACACTTGGGGCAGGTCTTGGTTTTGGTGCGATTATGATCTTTTCCAGATTCACGTTTACGAGACTTGAGGTCAGTGGCTGCAGCTTCACTTTGATGGCTTTTGGTTTAAATCCATTGGCGGCGACTTCAAGAATCACTGTTCCTGGAGGCACTTCCAAATCTTGGCCTGCCGAGCCATAGTTAATTCCATCGATACTAACCGCGGCCGATGGAACATTACAGACGACCTTAAGAAGCGTGCGTTTAGATTTTTGTCGGCTGATCGCGGGAGCACTCGACTGATTTTGCCGCGGCAAGCTTTGTGCCCCCTTCTTGGTGCTACCAGTCATGTCACGGCTGGCCGAGGCAGCTAATCTACTGTTGTTGGCCTGATTGAATAAGGTGATCACGGATTCATCTAAGACTTCGTTAGGACTGAGCTTGACGCTTGGATAGTTAGATTTAGCCAAACGGAAGGCCTGTAATGCTGATTTCTTGTCGCCTGACATGTAATGGGCAACGCCTAAGTATTTGTAAGTCTCCGCAAGTTCCTGCCCTCGACGCGACTTTTTAAGTGCCGCGGAAAGCTGGTTTTTTGCAGTTTTAAAGTCATTTTTCATCAGGGCCGATCTTCCAGCCTTCCAAGCTTGAGAGAATGCCATCTCAGGAGCTGCCAGGGACAATAGTAAAAGACAAGCCAACGCCTGCACTTTTCTAAGCGCGGATCGGCGGATCATTTTATTATTCCTGACACAAAACATTCTTTTTAAACCCTTATGATCAGTTGCTTGCCTCTTTAAAGTCGACACTGAAGGTTAACTGCTGCACATTGCCCGAAAAATCCAAGCGTCTTTTTCTGATGTCGCCCTTTCTATTCATGGTGACTTCGTAAATTCCCCGTTCGAGAGGAATGGTTTTAGATGGTTGCGAAAGAGAAACGGTCTGTTTTGCGTTTGTCTCTATATTAATGATGGTGACCTCGACCGGCGGCAGGTTGGTAGCCAACGTTAATTTATAGAGGCTAGAAGTCGGTGTTGTGGACGCTCCTCTGTTTAACACATAGGGTCCAAATTGTTGTTTGTCAGCGGTAGATACGACGATTGTCTCAATTTTTGTGGCAAAGCCGGCTCGTCGGAGTTCTATTCTGTTTTTCCCCGATTCGACATCAATCCATTCGCTTTTAGATCCATTGTTATTAGTTGTGCCAGATCTTCTGCCGTTAACAAACAGCTCAGCTGCAGGTGTGCTGGCTACACTGATTTGAACTTTTTTGGACACCTGATCTTTTTCAATTTTGTTTGCCGCTGGTTTGGTCTGTGTTTTTTGTATAGGGAGTGCTACATCCAAGTCTTCATTGGCATTGTTTTTTATAGGAAGCGAATCTTTTTTTGTCAGAGTTTTCTTAGGCGGCAATATCTCCGCACCTTCAATGGATTCAGTTGTAACTGGAGTGGCGCTATTCGCGAGAACGCGAGTATCTTGAGGAGCTTGTTTTTTTGAATCTGAAGCTATCTTTGTCGCGATAATTTTCGAAGGTTTAGGTTGATTAGATTTGAGTGAAGGTCGACTTTCGACTCCAGATAGATGTGGGCTATTTCCTGATTCAACTCCAAGTTTATCCTGATTCTGTAATTTAATTTTTGTTTTTTCTGCAAACTTTGGCAAGGGTTCTGTTGGTGCCGGTGTTGTTTTGATGGCTTCTTTGTCTAGATTTTGTGAACCGCTCGAGGTTGTTGCAGATTTATTGTCGGGTTTAATTCTTGTCGGATTCTTGACAGTATTTTTTGCAGTAGGCTTGTTCGAGGGTCGTTTCGACTTTTCAATCAACGAAATCCAATTTGATAGATTTAGGGTCTCTTTGCGATTGCCCGACCAAAGAATCCCAGCGCAAGAAAGCAATAGAATGGCTAGCACAAGCTTAGCAAAGGAGCCTGATGGGCTTTCTGGATAATAGGTTTCTTTAACCACGTAGCGAACAGGCTTTATGTTACGCTTAGGAGTCGCAGGGAGCATCCTTGATACAGGGCGAACCTCCCTGTTTTGATGTTGATTTATATTGCGATGACCAACCTGCGGTTGGCGTTGTTGCAGGTTTGATCTTTTGGGTTCATTCATACGAGGCGGAGTAATTTGTTGAGAGGCTTTGACTGGGTATTGGCCAAATTTACTACCCGATGCCAAGCGTGTTGCCTCCATCGGGCGTTGTTGATGACGCCTTTCAGGAAGATGCGCCGAAATAAGTTCAGGCGTGAGCTGACGTTTTGTGAAGTGTGGTACTGAGCGAGGAGGCAACAGGTGATCCTTGCGCTGCGCTCCCGTTGGTTGGCTGGAACTTGACATGTCTGGGCGCGGGATAGGCGAGTTGATGGCCTCGTTGTTCCAATGTCCTAATGCAGTTCGCTGGTTACTGTCGATCAATACAGTGGCTTCTTGTTTTACTTGGGAAACTTTCAGAATTCGCGCCAATCTATCGCCGTAGGCTTTTGGGTCTTTGAAGCATCTTTCAAGCTCTTGCATGCTACTTTCCAAACCCATGGATTGAAGCATTACGTCGATTTTCTCACCAACAACTTCTATCGATTGCGGACGGTTTTCTGGGGTGAGGGCCATACACTGAACGATGCATTGATCAAGGGCATCCGGAATGCCAGCCATAATAAAGCGTGGATGCGCAAAGTCTCCATTAAGAATTCGCATAGCGATATCTGCTGTGGATGAACCCGTAAACGGTAGTTTTCCAGTAATCAACTCATAAAAAAGCACCCCAAGGCTGTAGATGTCACTGCGGTTGTCAACATCGCGACCACGCACTTGCTCCGGCGACATGTAGCTTGGTGATCCCATGAAAATGCCAGTTTGCGTCATGTTGGTAATTCGTTGAATTTTGGCAATGCCAAAGTCCATTAACTTGACTGTGCCATGATGGGTGATCATGACATTTTCGGGTTTGACATCGCGATGGACGACGCCATGCTCATGAGCACTACTTAGAGCACGACAGATCTCTCGCACAATGGATGCTGCGATGGCCGGATGGAGCCAGCCGCTAGGGGTTGTCTCAAGGATCTGCGCTAGGTTTCGCCCGTGGATCAGTTCGGTCACGATCCATAACTGTCTGGATTCCTCGCCGGAAAAGTCATAGATTTTTAGAATATTAGGATGATCGAATGATGAGATTGCGCGTGCTTCATGCTGGAAGCGAATTCTTATTTCATCGTGGTGCTCATAACGTTCGCGTAATATTTTTATCGCGACATCACGACCGAGCTTTTCATCCACGGCAAGGTGGACGACGGCCATTCCGCCTTCGCCAATTTTTCGAAGCACGCGATAACGATTACCGATGAGTTGTCCACTCATGCAAATATTTCCTCTGCCACGACCGATAAAAACACAATTTTATTCACGATTTGTATCGGTTATGGCGCGCCAAACATTAAGGGGCGATGTGAGAAAATCACTGGAAATTAATATTCCGGTAAACGACAAGCTTGGCGATGCTGAAATTGCTATTGTTTTTAGAGATTCTTGCCATTCACTCAAGGATCATGTGGCAAAATGTCATGAAAGCTCGAAAAGCGCTTCTGAGGGCTGTAAAAGCGAAGATTACTCACGCGACTTGTATAAACGCAGGCGAAGCTCTCTATCTGGTACGCGAACCGGCTTCTTTCAAGGCCAACTTTCATGAGTTCGCCCCACTTGGGGTGCACCGCAGCTTCTTTTTGGGCTAACAGGTCTTTTATCTCATTGTCTAAACTGGCAATAACCGGCGATTTTTCATCAATTTTTGATGCAAATTTGTCGCGTTCCTTCTCAAGATGGTGCGCTTTTTTCGTGTCATTTTCACGCATTGCGACCTTGATATGGCGCTGAACAGACATGAGTTTGGATCTGGTTTTTTGAATTTCCTCATCCAAAGCTTCCCGTTCATTAATTTTTTGCTGGATTTCAGCAAAAAGTGTTTTTGTCCTTTCAAGAAATTCGAGCTCGTGCTCCAGCTCTTCTACGACGAGCAATGTGCGCCAATTAAGCTTGCCCTTGGACTGCATAATGTCGCCAAAGATATGGTCACCGACATATAAGATTTCATCGCCTTTAAACTTGGTCACTTTTTGGAACAATGCGGCATTACCACTTTGATAAACACGTCGAGCGTCTAAATTACCGGAGTGAGTTTTGAGCAGGCCGGAGTCAGTCATGACTTCTAAAAACGGCTGAGATCCAGTGAAGAAACCTGGTTTCCCTGAAGCTACAATTGTGTAGTCAAAGTAGTCTCGCCAGCTTGGGAATTCTTCGTGTTCATTGTTTAAAATATGGCTCATCATGACGTTGGTATAGTCCCAACCTGAATTCGTGAGAAGAAAAAGAGACTTTCCGCCATCGACTAGGCGCATGAGAGCGGTGGCAAGATGCTTATCCTTGCGCACGTATTGTTCTGGATTCGCCATTACAAGGTTCTTTATGCTACCGTCTGCGTGACTTAGGTCGATAAAGCGACGCAAATCGCTATAGACCTCGCGGTAGGATTTTTTAATCTTATTTGGGTTAGCATCCATGAAGTCGACGATTTCAACGAAAAGTTGGACTTCGCTTAATGCAAAAAAAGTGTCCACGCTCAAAAACTCTTGAGCTTTAAAGGATTCGCTATTGTAGAGGCGGTGCCGAGTATCCTTGTCGAGAAGTTGCGTGCCGTGGAAAGCCGTCTTGACGTATTTATGTCCGTCCACTTTAAGGAGATTTCCCCGTTCCATATCGACAAGTAAGCCGCGAATTAAGAAATTAGGCTTAAATTCAAGCTCAGAGAGCTGGTCGGGGTAGCCGGACTCAATGAATTTTTTTAAGGTTTCTCGGAACGCAAGGGACTCAAAAGCTTCACGATTGTACATCAGAAGGGTGTGGTCCATATCAAAACCGATAGCCTTAATACGCTCCATATTGAGTGAACGGTTCACGTACATGCGCTGCCATTTTTCCAATTTGCTGTAGGGGCTTGCCACAATAATCCTTCAGTGATTAGCGTAGTTTGTTGTGATTTTGGGATGTCAAAAACTTCAGTCCGACCTGCACACGGAGCATGCCCTCAAGGTCAAGAAATTTTCGATTGTAAACAACCTCAGCCTGAGCAGTTGTCCATATTTTGCCGTCGATGGTGACCCGAACGTTGGGCAGGATAACGCCTGGGCTGAAAGGTTTGGTGGGATGATTGATCCGCAAAGAAAGTCCGGTGGCACTCATGTCCATCACGTGTCGCTTGAGTAAAGTGCGGTCAT
>JBIJBX010000128.1:0-7107 GCA_044344995.1 Oligoflexales bacterium
TGCCCTCTTGGTCAATACGAAGCTGCGCCAGATCCTCAGCATCGTGTTTTTCTGACGTAATCGTGCCCTTGGCCTGCTCAGCCTCAGTTGGCATTGATTTCAAATCTTTTTGGAAACGGTCAACCTCGCGGGTCCGACGCCAGCGAATATACATGGTGAGGAACGCCACAAGCGCTACAACAACCAAAAGAGGTCCCATCAGCAAAAGCCATGTATTTTCGTGGTTTCCTGCGTTTTGCAGATACTCGAAAGGATCACTTTGCATGATTGACTCCAAACATCTATCATTGATAAGGGCTGATTTGGGCCCGTGAAACCCCTAGTTATACATCAGATAGGCTCTGTAATGTTAAAAAAATATGGCCCAAAATATAAAATTGCGATTTTTTTAGGCAGCATATTCCCCTTTATTTCGGAGAGTTACGCTGCCGGTGTCACGCCCACCCCAGACCCGCAATTACCCAACATTGGCGAATCCGTGAGCATTCAGACAGATAACACTCGAGCGCTCGATCTTTCTCCACACATTTGGGATCGGTATGTTCGGGGATTTCGTCGCGACCATAATCTCAATATTGAGTCGGGTTACGCCTCCAGTTTTTGGATTGTCGACAAATTTGGTGATTTGAGAAGCGAGCAGTATCGCTCGCGCCAGGTCGTCCTGATTGGTCGCTACACGTTTCATATTTTAATTGCCGGGAAAACTGGCTACTTCCTTGGCTCAAGCGCGGGATACACACTAGCCGATGAAAAAAAGATTGATGATCAATTCCAACCTTCCCCCTCCTGGCTATTACCAGGCGTCCAAACTGGGCTTGTTTACAACTACGATCCTTCAGGACGCATTTTTCTTGGCTTTGGCGCGCAGTTAGAGCGATTTAACGATCTGAGGACAAAAAGATCCTCGGGTGAGTGGGGAAGCGCCGCAATGACAGGCGAGTCCTATGAGGTCTATCTTGGCGCTGACGTCTTCTTTCTTCTGGATACTGCAATACATTTCGCCTGGTCAGACTCCACAACTTTTTTCAAACGACCGACCGATGCCGACGATAAACTGGTTGACGTCAAAATGAAACGCCGTAGCCAGGGTGCGTCCCTAGGGCTTCTGTATCACTTCTTGTAGTCAAGTTGTGCTATAATAGTGCAGGGCCAACAGCAAATCACTGCCTTTGGAGGCTAAAGCCCATGTCCAGTGACTCAAATAACAAGAAAAAATCCGGCGAGAATCAGGGCGTGTTAAAAACAAGCCCCCGCGGCAACATGGATGAGTTTGAGGCCGTAAGTAGCATTGTCACCAGCAACTCTGGCCTCATGTCCCGAGTCCTGGAGAAAATCCGCATCCAACGGCGAGACAATCAAACGCCTGGAAAATCCGCAAATAAACCCGCCGAACAAGCCAAAAAGTGATGCCTTTACAAAAATATATCGCAGTCAATTTTTTGCTTTTAATCAGTATTTTTGTACTGAATACGTGCGGATGCGTCTACTTATCTCGCGACAAACGGCCAGATGGATCAGTCGTTGAGCGCAACAAAGAAAGTCGCCCGGCATGGGTTGATTCACCAACAAACCAACTCCTCTACACGTCATCAGAAACGCGTTTCCACTTCGCGATTTTAAAAGCCAGAGATCTCCCCATCGCCGTAAAAAAATCACAGATTGCCGCCATTGAAGCCAGCTTTGCCCTTTGGCTATCAATCTTCGATCAAGCGCTCAAGGAGATTAAGGAAATAAAAGTGCTTAACAATTCGAGTAAGAACTCAAGCGATTTATCCGAGTTTAAAACTCAATTTGCCCACCGCATTCATGCTGAAGTCGCCCAGGTTGAAGATATTTACTTCGAACGGATCAAACTCGATGACTACAAAGCAACACCAGAACTTGAGGGCGTTAGCGAATACTTTGACGTGCACACCTTGGTTCATTTAACCCCGATCGACCAAGAAAAATTCGCTAAGGATCTCGCCGACCAAATGAAAGTTTCACGCAACAAACAAATCCGCAGCGCTGGTCAGAGCCTTTTGAAAAGATTGTCGGCCAAGCCTCGTCCAGACGGAAAGTCCAGACGACCTAAGGGGAAGAAATAACTTCTAGATATTCGAAGATCATTTGGTGATTTAAGATCAAATAACCCAACAAAACCAACAATAGAATTCCAGACAAGAGCCTTAAAACACCCCCCGGGGTGGACTTTGATGACTTTTTCAAATCCCTCACGACAATACTTAGGTTTTGCGTGCCATCCAATGCGTCTTCTGGCATTGGGAAATTTCTAAGTTGTATCAAACTTTCTGCAAGTTTCTCTTTAGACTTGCTCAAGGCAGATTTCAATACACCTTGCGCTTGATCCAAATACTCCTTAACGTCATTTTCCTCATAACTAGTAATATCAGACACGTCATCTACCGAAAATCCGTAGCGCAGGTGTAGCAAAATGACCTCACGCTGTGTGGACGGCAGCGATCTGACAACCCGTTCAAGCTCCTGCAACTGAGCCGAAATTTTTTCACTTAGATCTTCATCCGGTGCCGTGTAAGCAGCATTTTCGAGCTTTGAAGTGTCGGCATTCCAAACGTCCATGGCGAATGACCGAGCGGTCCGATAAAAAAGCACAAGAAATTCCTGCAGATCGTCTTCCTGGTCAGCTACGCTTGTGAGGCCACTCACGGCTTCTTGTATGACGTCGAGAGACCTTGAAACCTGACCGGTCATGCGCATCAGGTAATCAAACAACCTTTCCTTCTCAGACCCAATTATCGCGTCCAACGCGTCGGAGTCGCCGTTTTTAAAATTTTTAAAGAGGCTTTTTAGTTCTTGAGGACGATATTTCATGACTGACCATCCTTAGGCGGAGCTTCCGGATAACATGACACCAATCGGGCTAACACAATAAAGTAAAGTAAGGACAGTGGCGCCATAAATGCTAGCACGCGCGACGTATCCTGACCACTCACCCCCAAATATGACACAATTGCGTACACTGGAATTACGACCAAATGCCCCAAAGCCAGATAGCGCCACCAAACTTTAGGAATTAGGCCTTTGAAATTCCAGGCCCGCCCCAACACTCCCATCTGCACACCAAGGATGACCACAAGCATATCAAAAGGCCAAAATAAAAGTATGTTTAGATTGTGATGTAAATCCGTGTGACTGGAAAAAAGCCAAGCAGCAAAATGGGTTAAACCAAAAAAGCCATGGGTCAATCCCCACCAAAGGCTGACCAGTCCGAATACGCGAAAACACCACTTCGGCAGATCAATGCGATTTTCCCGCATCCGCGTAAACATTAAAAAACCAACGAAAAAAAGCGGTAGACCAGACACTATCCATGTCATTAGATAACCATCGATCGCGTTGTCTGGGGGACTGGGCAAATCGACTACTACACGGTGATTTATCAGCAAGGGCTGACTGTCATCAATTTGCCCGTTATCATCAACACGCGGTGCTTTGGCAAGATACTCACGCAATTTAACGGGATAGAACATCTCCTGCCAGGCAGTAATTTTATGATCACTGTCACCGTTGAAAATGACATCCAGACCCCACGCTACAAACGGGTTTATGGCTAAATTCGTTCGTACATAATCGCGGTAACTGAACTCCGTATTGATGTTGCCGAATTGACGTTTTAGTGCGCCACCAGCCAGTTCATCTAAATAGTCTCTAGGAATCGTGGCACAGTTATTTCGGAAATATTGGTATGGATATTTATAGTTGGCAGGCTGGGCATTCCAAATAATCTTTTCCATGAGCTGTTTTTTTTGCTTTTCACTCAGTGCGAGCTCATCTTCAATAACCCTACGTTTTTCCACATTCCGGTAATAGTTAATCGTTGCACCAGAACCGCTAAATCCCATTTGATAGATCAAGATCCCGCGAAAAAACTTTGGTATAAACATCGGATCCGAAAAATCGAAAATCCCCCAATTGACCATGTAATCAAGATTGTTGGAGGGGTCTTCAACGCGAAGCATTGTATGACCGTACCGGGAATAGAGATTATCTCCTAATCCCACCGTCATTAAACTGATTCGGGTTTTGGCAAGATCTGATGGCATGGGTGGGATGAAATCTTGTGCCATCATCGCCTGAGGTGCCCATGACCACAAAAACGCCGTCAGCAGAAAGGCCATTAATTTGCTTATCGACGTCTCAGGTTTGATCATCTCGGCGCGCCTGAAGCTCAGTTTTCAGTTTTAAACGACTTTCCCGGCGCAAACGAGCTGAAGCATGCCGTCGTTTTTCCTCATCAGACTGTAGAAGAATACCTGGTATTGTTGTGGGCTTACCGTGGCTATCAAGAGCCACAAATGTCAAATAAGCAGAGGCCGTGTGAAAACGCTCACCTGAAATGGGGTTTTCCGAGGTCACCTTAACTCCAATTTCACAACTTGTACCGCCAACATAGTTAACAGAAGCTTGAATGGTGACCACCCATCCAAGTCTGACGGGCGCAAGAAAATGCATGGCATCAACACTTGCGGTGTCTACTTGTTTGGCGCAATGTCGCATGGCACAAGTGGCTGCCGCAATATCAACCCAACTCATGACAGTTCCGCCAAAAACACTACCCAAAGCATTCGTATGCTGCGGCAAAACCATCTCGGTCATAGTCACTTGACTCTGGGCGACAGGCTTCAAAGGCAGGGATTTCGATGATGCTTCCAAGGATTACTTCTCCCGCGGCAAGGTTAGACTCACAGATTGCTGTAATCCTCGCGTTTGCACGATGACGACGCGATTTTTTCCACCACGCTTTGCCGCATACATAGTCTCATCAGCCAGTCGAAGCACCGTCTGCTTATCTTTCGCGTGCTCTGGACAAGATGCTACCCCGATTGATGCCGAAACATGGAGCGGATCTGATGAACCTTCGGCTCTAAATCTAAAACGATCAACTTGCGCACGAACTCGTTCCGCCGCTAAAAGGGCTTGTTTGCTGTTGGTCCCAATAAGAACAACAACAAACTCATCTCCACCATATCTGATGACCACATCGACATCCCGAAGCGCGCCCTTAATTTGCTCACCCACTTGCCTGAGAATACTACTACCGGTCAGATGCCCATAAACATCATTGACCTGTTTAAAGTTATCTAAATCGATGAACAGCAAACTGAACGGCGTATGAAAACGCTGTAGACGCCGAAACTCGCTATCGAGTGCCACGTCTAAATACCTAAAATTAAACAACCCCGTGACGTCATCTTCGTAAAGTAACGACTGAGCGGCGTGAAGACGTTTTAGCCATCTTGCAGCCTGCTGGGCTGACTCAATCATAAATCCCATGACGTCTGTACCGGCAGGCAACCCTTCGCTAATCATGACGTTAGGCGCCAGCCGTTCAATTTCTTTACTTGTCCAAACCAAGACGCCAAAATGATCTTTTGGATCAGCGAATCGCGCGCACCAGTAATCTTCGCCCTTCAGATTCATGCGAATTAGGCCCGATGCATCCAGCTGGGAAATTACCGCTGGCTGGTTGAGCAGTCGCTGCAACTCGGTGGTCATATCTTCCGGAAATGATTTAACGCCCTGAAATGTCACTCGTTGAGTTGATTCGGAGAACTCCGACAAAGCAGCATCACAACTAATAAATGATAGCCTATCAACACCGACCCAACTGGAAAGCATCACGACCAGTTTTCTTAAAATTCCTTTCAAACTGACTTCGGACTCAAATTGCTCATTGCAATAGCGCGAAAACTCCAAAGTTGTTCCCTGAAAGGTACCATAAGAAGAGGAACTCACGTCCTTGAGGGCAGCAAGGAGGTCATCCGAAAATTTTTCTGGCAAAGTAGCGCTCACCCGTCGACCCTTTCAGCCAAATAGCGAGGGATTTTAACCTGTTAACATTATACCCTCAAGTCAGCTCCCGCTTAAACACGGTCCAGTCGCAACATCATGGTAACACTGCCACCTAATGCCTTGAAAGTGGCGGGGTTTGCAGGGAATGTTTTGAATTTGCAAAGATTGATTAAAAGCACCACATCAGCCCGCTGGCGCTAGCCATAGAAAGATCTCATGCCCCCAGAGTAGATAGACCACTGCTCCTGAGGCCAGATAAGGTCCAAATGGGATGCGCATTTGCCAGGAAAATTTGCGCGCAATCAACATCACTGTAATCGCTAAAATACTTCCAACAAAACTACCAAGAAAAAGCGTTGGAAAAACCGACTGCCAGCCAAGCCAACCACCGATGGCGGCCAAAAGCTTCACATCGCCAAATCCAAGCCCGTACTCCCTGCGAATCAGCCAGTAGGTCCAGGCTATCACGTACAAAATACCACCTCCAGCGATCAGGCCGATTGCTGACGATCTAAAATCCAAATCTGGATGGAGGGCCACAATAACTGGTGACAAGAGAATCATTCCGATACTGAGGACGTCTGGGATAATCATGAGTTTTGCGTCGATAACACTCATGATGAGCATGAGGGATATGAACGCGGCAGCATGTATCCAGCGCAAAAAATCATTTAATACGAAAACAGGGGTCTCCAAAGACCAACCTAGAAACGGAAATTTGAAATACATGCCGGCAAATATAATTGCTCCGGCCAACTCAATAATCGGGTATTGCCACGACAACTTCGCGCCGCAGCACTTCGCATGTCCGCGCAAAATAAAAAAACCAAAAATGGGGATATTCAAATAGACAGGGATCTGCGCGCCACAGGCAGGGCAAACTGAACGCGACTGTTTAAAGAATGTCTGCTCAGGAATTCTGATAATGCAAACATTCATAAAGGAACCAATACAGGCACCTAGCGCAACCACTGACCAGAAAGCAAACGACTGGCTTGCCAAAAAAACTGTATGAATAAACGAGTTCACTGCGCCTCCGGAGAAGGATTAGCCGGTGTTTGATTTGTATTTTCTTCAGGTGGCTCTGCCTGGGCAGCAGGATTTTCAGTCGCTCTAGCCTCTACATTGGGCTCAGTTTGTTGTTCTAAAGTTGGCTGGCTCTCCACCCCCGCAGCTGGGAGTTCGGGAACAAATGGCTCTTCCATGACAGGGGTCTCTTGCGTTTCATTGATCGCCTCCTCACAGTCACGGTCACCCCTGCAATCGTCATCGGTCTCAAGATTGACGACACCC
>JBIJBX010000129.1:0-7074 GCA_044344995.1 Oligoflexales bacterium
AGATCGAATTACGCTTTTCAGAGGTTTATGTTTCATCCCGAGAAAACGGCTGCAACAATCGCGCGAAGGTTGCATGCAGGTCGCACGGGCGGATCACCCCGAATTATTTTTGGCGAGATCGATCCAAAAGCCTTCCAGGATCTAAAGGCGAATATCGCGGGATTTGAACGACGAATTGGCGAGCTTTTGGGTCGAGACCAAGCACAAGGTGCCTTCAGCTGCATGCAAAATGATTTTCTTAAAGATCCTGATTTGCTTATTAGTGATGAGCGCGAAATATTTATCCTACTAAATCCACCTTACGGTGAACGCTTAGCTAAAAAAACAGGGCCAGAGGCCATTTACTCAGGAATCGGCAAGATCTTAAAAAAACTCGGTCAAAAGACTAAATTCTCTGGTTTGATCCTCTGTGGAAATGAAGTTTCATGGCGCGAATTCTTGGGGGCGACCGGGCCCATTTATCACAAAACGCGACATTTCACGCACGGTGGCATGGACGTCAGGGCCGTTGTTTTTTCAAACGTCGAAAAGCTAAATCCTAGAGAACCATAGATTTGTATGGTATTCTTTTTTTATGGCGGATGTCATCCAAAACGTTTTGGAAAATAACATTCATGAGACGCGTAAGATTGTGCACGTCGATATGGACGCATTTTACGCCAGTGTTGAAGTGCTGGATAATCCGTCACTAAAGGGCCTCCCATTGGTGGTTGGAGGACAGCCTGGCTCTCGAAGTGTTGTGTGTACGGCTAGCTATGAAGCGAGAAAATTCGGCGTTCGCTCGGCCATGTCAACTACCTACGCTGCTAAACTTTGCCCCAACGCAGTTTTCGTGCCGCCGAGATTTGAGCGGTATACGGAAATCTCAAAAGCCGTTCGTGCCATATTCGCTCGTTACACGCATCTGATTGAGCCACTGTCCCTTGATGAAGCCTATCTTGACGTAACCAGCCATCCGACCATGTACGCCACAAAAATCGCCCATGAAATTAGGCAGTCAGTTTTTAAGGAATTAGGTCTGACCTGCAGTGCTGGTGTTGGTCCCAATAAACTGATTGCGAAGATTGCCTCCGATATGAATAAGCCCAACGGCTTGACGGTGGTACAACCGCATCAGGTTAAAGAATTTCTTCGTCTTCTGCCCCTTCGAAAAATTCATGGAGTCGGTCCGGCGACGGATAAACGCTTAGCCGAGGCAGGTTTTGTAAAATGTTCTGATTTGTGGTCGGTTTCAGTGGAAGAGGTGGAACGCGTTTTGGGTTCCTGGGGGCGTTGGATTTTGCGTGCTGCCCAGGGGATTGATCATCGGCATGTTATGACGCACTGGGAGCGTCAAAGCTATGGGCGTGAGGACACCCTGGAACACGATGAGCTGGACGTAGTGAAACTAGGGGCGCACATTGATCGCTTGGCGGTTAAAGTTTCTAAGTCGCTATCAAAAGCCGAGAAATCAGGGCGGACCATTACACTAAAAGTTAAGTACTCTAACTTTGAATCTATTACCCGGGCAAAGTCACTCAGCTCTGAGACCCGTGATGATCAATTGATCGCGCGTATATGTAAAGATTTATTAGTCCAAAAAACCGACGCTGGCAAACGGCCCATCAGGCTTGTTGGTGTCAGCGTCTCAAAGCTTCTGTGATATGTCCCTTGAAACCATGGCCCTTCGTTAAGCTTGTTCAGCAGTCGATGTAAGTAGGGTTTCTTCAATGGCTTGGATCAGGCGGTCTTGCGTGAAAGGCTTACTTAGGTGCCGGTTACAGCCAGCATCAATCGCGCGTTCCGTGTCACTTTTTAGGGCTTGAGCGGTCAGTGCGATAATTGGTTTTTTGAATCCTTGTCTTCGAAGTAGTCTCGTGGCATCGAAACCATCGAGTATGGGCATTTGCATGTCCATGAGGATAATATCAAATTGATTACTTAGTATTTTTTCCACCGCGCCAGCTCCATTATTGACAACGGTAACGGAGGCTCCGACATCTTTTAATAGGAACTCGATCAGGAGAGCTTGATCTGGTGTGTCTTCGGCAACGAGGATTTGGGTCCCCTCTAGTCGCTTAAAAATGACTTTTACTGGCGCTTCTTTTGCGGCCGTTTTGGGTATGGATGTTGACGTTGTGTCCTGGCTCAGCAGCCCAGAGTTGATGGTCACAACAAATGTACTACCTTGGCCGGGTTTAGAATCTTTTAATTCAACATCACCTCCCAATAGTATGGCCAATTTTTTTGATAAGATCAGACCTAAGCCCGTGCCTTGCTGTTTTGTGGACGATTTACTTCTAGTTTGTCCGAACGCTTTAAAGAGTTTGGATCGTTCACTGGCGGAAATGCCGCAACCTGTGTCTTTAATTGTGAATACCACTAAAGATGAAACAGTTCGCTCCATTGACTGCTGACTCACACTAATTGAGACGGACCCTTTTTCCGTGTATTTAACCGCATTGCCTACGATATTCACGAGTATCTGACGAAGGATTTTGTGATCTGACAGGATGGCTTCGGGTAGGTGATCGTCCATTGTCAAATTGAATTCAAGATTTTTTCGCTTAGCCTCAAGGGAGAATGTTCCTTTGATGTCACGGAAAAGCTCTGACAAGTTAACCAGATCGCGGGAGAGCTCAACGCGGCCGGCTTCGACTTTGCTAAGATCAAGGACGTCATCGATGAGAGAGCCCAACTCCAGGGCGTTTCGATGTATAGTTTCGGCGAATTCATCGCGAAGATTTTGATTGATGTCCTTATTTCGTAAAATTTCCGCAAATCCCAATATGACGCCTAAGGGTGTTCTGATCTCATGACTCATGAATGCGAGAAATTCGCTCTTGGCCTGATTGGCTTCCTCTGCGTCTTTCTTGGCTTTTTCAGCCGCCAACTCTGCAAGCTTTCGGGTTGTGATGTCTTGAATGATAGCGATGGAGGTGACGTCTTCTGGTGCGGAATCGTTGATTAATGTCGCGTCTACGAGTGCCCATATGGTCTCGCCACTTTTGACAAGATACCGCTTCTCCAAATGTAAACTTTTTTTCTGGCTGAGAATCAATTTCTTAAAGTCGCTAAGGTTTTCATCCAAGTCATCTGGGTGAGTGATGTCGGCAAATCCCTTTTCTAATAATTCGGCCCTTGAATATCCTGTCATCTTGCAAAATTGGTCATTAATAAGCTTGAATCTTCCGCGCGCGTCCATGAGGGCGGACGGAACTCCTCCCATTTCAAACATGGACCTAAATCGGGCCTCGTTTCTCTTGGATTGTGTTACATTCGCAGCAACTAGGAAACCACTTCCGGCCAAAAAACCTATATATAGTTGCATTGAATTAAAGGTTTCGGGCGTATTTGTGGCGGCAAAAACTGCCGAGTTGCTGCTGGCTCCATAAGTGGCAAGAGCTGCAATTCCAAGTAGTAATGACGCAGTGCCTAACGGCCCAAACCTAATGGCAGCCCAAAGTATCAAGGGAAATAATAAATATATGCGGCGGACGATTTGTGGCATCCACTCGGCTAGTGGTTGGGCGTCAATAAAAAGGTAACAACAGGCAACCATGGTCGTCACGTAAAGAATCGCATATTCGAACCTCTTTTTCTTAAAAGGCTTTTGAAGAGCGTCTTTGCTCACAATCAGTGCAAATGGCGTGAATATCAAAATACCTAAGGCGTTTCCGAGCCACCAGGTTATAAAGTTTTCTGTAATGCTTTCAGTATGCAGTGCGTTTAGAAAGACAAGCATTGGCGTTCCGACGATTGGTGTGATCACTGAGCTGGCGATAACAGTCCGAACGAAAAACTTCCAAACATTACCTGTGTCCCCAAACGTCCAGTCAAAGTTGGTAATTTTTCTTATGGTCCAGGCGCCGGCTAGAGCGCCTAATGTTTCTGAAGTGGCAACAGCGAGAGCCAGGACAAGCGATGATTCCGAAGTCCGATAACTGAAGATGACGGCGGCGATAAAAATTACAGCGACTGTTTTACGATTTTCCAGCAATAGTCCCGCCACAGCGATGCCCATGGGTGGCCAGATTACAGCTGCAAAGCCACTTTCGGTGGTGACTCGGTTACTGATCGCTGCTGTCACACAGTACGCCAAAAACGTCAGAATCGGCGTGAATCGTTCGATTTGAGTGGGTGTGAGAAGATTTTGATTCATATAACTTGGTCCAAACGCTAAACTCCAGAGAGTTCGAATTGCAATAATGAGGCCAATCATCTCTAAAAGAAAGTTGTGCCAATTGACGCTAGCTGTTTCTTTGAGCGCTAGCGTTTCATGACAGACGTAGTCAATTTAAGATTTTAGCGTGTGAACAGTTCTTGCTTGGCAAACATTGGAGCACGTTGGTGCAAAACAGCATTTCAGCGGAGGATGCCAATGAGATTTTTGCATGTTTTCTTTGTTGTGGCGTTGTGGGCGAAGTTGGCTGGCGGTTCTGCGACCGCCGCCGAGGCCAATCGTTTTGAGTGTTCAGGCGAGGCACAGGTGGCTATTTTGCATCGCTCCCTTGATACGGGCTCCGCTTCTCTGAGAGTTACGAATCTTGGTCTTGGTGGTGATAGTGCTGAGTTTGATTTGGACAAGGTTACCATAAGGCAGGATATGATGGGGCTTATGGCCTGTGGATATTACAGAGGAATTGCTGATGCCTCGTTGTCATTTACCTTGATTGTGCCGACCGTTATCATTGGAGATGACGAGCCGGTGGCTGGGGTTGAAGGTATGTTGATCAGGAGCTTTGCTGGGTTGATGCCGCCGCCAACAAATACTCCGGTGTCTGGTCCGAGGCAAAAGTTGCAGTTTAGCCCGGTGACCTGTATTGCGTCTTTGAGGCGAAATCCGCAGTAGATTCTGTGTGGGATTCTTAGCGGCTTTTAAGCGGTAATCCTTGGGCCTGCCAGGCGATGATTCCGCCCGAAACGTTCGTAAGATCTTTAAATCCGTGCTGTGCTAGAGATTCCGCCACGCGCATGCTACGGTTTCCGCTGCGACAAAATAAGAAAATGGGTTGGTCATGGCGCACTTTGCAGTCTTTGGCGAAAGTTTCAGGATTTATCTTGCTCATGGGAAAAAAAAGTCCGACTGACGGTGCAGCCTCATCGACTTCGGATTGTTCCCTGACGTCGATCATCACGGCGTCTTTTATTTGCTGTAAGGCCTCGTAGGCTTCTTGGACGCTAGCGGATTTGATTGTGTTACTCATGACGTTGGCCTCCACGGGAATGTATTATGCGTTGATTGTAATCAGGTTGCTCAGTTTAAGTCTGCTTCAAAATAATAAAAACCCCTACGACGACTATAAACCAACCAAATGCAACTTTTAGCTTATCTTGTGGCACGCGTTGGGAGAATTTGCTGCTATAAACGGCAAATATCGTCGAAATCATAGTCAGAATGCCCAGTTGAATCCAATCTGGCGGATATTGACTTATGCTGCTGAGAAACCCTGCAGCAGTATTAATGGCGATGATCAGAAGTGACGTCCCAACGGCAGTGGTCATGGGGACCCTTAACAAATTGACCAGTGCGGGAATTATCAAAAAACCGCCACCTGCTCCCACAAACCCAGTGACAACTCCCACCATGAAGGCGGTCAAAATAGTTTTTGCAGTTAGCAATTTGGTGTTGGTTGCTGCAGCGTTGGTTGCGAGGTCAGGAGTCGGGTTTGAAGATGATTTTAGCATGGCACGAGCAGCAGCGAGCATGAGCAAAGCAAATGACGATAAAATAACCTGATCTTTTCTAAGGACAAAATTTGGAGTCGCTAGCACCACATCGGGGATGCGGGGTAGAATGAAAGTTCTTGCTGCGAATACACCAACCATGCTGGCTGGGATGAACTTAATAGCTGAGTCTAGATTGACTTTACCCTGACGCCAATATGAGACAAGCGCGACAGCTGCCGAAACAGCAACAATACCCATGGAGTGGGCGGTCGCTGCTGCTGCATCTGCTTCGAACAAATAAACCAGGATGGGCACTGTCAGAATGCTGCCACCAGCTCCAATAAGGCCAAGGGTGACGCCAACGAGCGCCATAGCGATATAGCCGATGATGGTCAGCAAATGTCTATCTCCCCAAAAAAACTACCAGCTTAGACATTGTGTCTGGTTTAACTCCAGTGACAGAAAGTGTACACTAAACTCCATGAACTGAGGAGGGTCTATGGAACCAGCTTGGATCAATGCAATATTTGGCGGACTCATAATTGGCGCCGGCGCGTCGGCTTTTGTGCTCCTTGAGGGACGCGTCTTAGGCGTGAGTGGCATCACAGGCCGCATTAGTGAACTGAATAAGGGTGACACACTTTGGCGTATTTTGTTCGTCCTAGGCTCCCTTTTGGGCGGTTTTGTTGCCGCACAAATTTGGCCTGAAAATTTTAGCAATTTAATTGCTGGCACAAATTACCCTCGTCTTGGGATTGCGGGCCTTTTAGTTGGCTTTGGAACAAAAATGGGTAATGGCTGCACTAGCGGTCATGGTGTGTGTGGGATCGGTAGGCTTTCACCGCGCGGCCTTGTGGCGACAATGACATTTATGGCTCTTGGAATCTTAACGGTCGTCATCATTGGACGCTAAGGAGAGTTTTCCCATGCATTTAAATTTGTCTGCTTTTTTTATTGGTTTAGTTTTTAGTTTAGGCCTTGGTCTTAGTGGAATGACAGATCCCGAAAAAGTCTTAGGCTTTCTTGATATCGCCGGAAATTGGGATCCAAGTTTGATGTTTGTCATGGCGAGTGCGATTCCCGTGTACATGATTGTTTGGCAATTTGTGAAGCGCCGTCATAAGCCTTTGTTTGATGAGAAGCTGCATGTGCCGACTCGTAAAGATATTGATAAAAGGCTAGTTGTTGGGTCTGCCATTTTTGGCGTGGGTTGGGGTGTCGCGGGGATTTGCCCTGGTCCAGCACTTGCCGGGGTGGGATCTTTGTCACTGGGTGCTTTAGTCTTTGTTGTATGTTATTTCATCGGCGCAAAGCTCGAGGGTTTTACCAATGCAAATTAAGACGTGGTTCGACAAAGACACTTACACTTTGACTTATTGTGTCTACGACTCGGCGACAAAAGACGCGATAGTTATTGATTCTGTG
>JBIJBX010000130.1:0-7069 GCA_044344995.1 Oligoflexales bacterium
GAAATTCCGGTCTTCCAAACTCAGCGTATGTTTGGGCCGCTAAATTGGGATCAATCCCTCCCGAGTCCTTAAGTACTGCGAAAACCTGATCTTGCAAATCAGGGAGTGCAGGCATATTGGCCATTTCAATTCTGAGATGGTTCTCCGCATGCCACTTTCTTTCACAGATAATTTTTGGTTCCAGACCAACTTGAATGGACTCGGTTTGTAGGACATTGGCCCCACCGGTGGCGGTGACCTGATCGGCCTCCGTTTGTTTAAATTTTTTGAGGATTTCCAGAACCTGGTTGGAAATTTCTGCATTAGCTTGTGACGCCTCTTGTGAAGAGTTGTAACAAATGGACGTCACGGCGATCCTTAGGGAGACTAGCTCAGGCGCACTGCTCGCCACACCGCGCCCCTCAAGGGTGATTGAGCCAACAGATTCTTCAGCTTTGGATGTTGTGGCTAGCATGAGCAAAGAGCAAAGAAAAAAACTTTTGATGCGCATAAAAAATCCCTTTTTTGACATGAGAATTAATTAAATCTACTGGCCCCCTCGTATTGACGAGTGTGGGAGCAGATTGCAATCTCACTGCAATTAACGGTCCAGCCCAGTGATTCCGGCAAACCATGATCACTGGGCCCACGTGGTGACGTTCGCAAGTTAATAGATAACTCAAGTTTGATTAGGTGATACTGATTTGGCCTTAGCCGACAATTGATTTGTGTAGGCGCTTGAGGACTGGGAACCCATCATAATGTCGGGCCATCCCAGCCAAGTATTCTGATTCAGTTTGGCGCCCCAAACTGACGTCGCGGACCATGCTATTTTCGTTGCCAGAGGTTGCGTCAACAACTTGCCACAAAAGCGCAGCAATATGAGCCTTCTGAGATGTCTCGAAGGGCAAATCTGACCAAAGTTTTTGGGCAAGGTCGATGGCTTCTACCAATGCCTCTTCAACATCACGCTGATGGTCGTTCAAAAGACCATTTTGTTTAAGCCTGTAAGCGGCTACGACCGAGTTGATGACAACGTTCAAGATCCACTTTACTCGGATGGTTGGACGTACATCTTCGTGCCACAAGCCACCTGGGAACCGTTTAAGAAGATGGATTTCTGGCTTATCAGGAGGGATGCTTGGCACTTTAGAATCTGGCCAATGCCCCCATGCGGTCAACGTATTGGCCGAGAAAACTCGCAAACTTCCATCGGAGGTGATGGTGCTGCCAATGGTTGTCATGCCGATGCGGATAGGCCTGCGACCAAGTCGAGGATAGACTTTTTCGATAACAGGCCAAATATAGCCATTGCAAAGTGTGACAAACGGAGTTTTCTCCGGCCACTGATCTGCTTGCTCAAGCAGCGCGTATTCAAGATCAAAGGCTTTGACCGCAAATAAAACAGCAGCGGGATTTTCCGTAGCGGGAATAAAACCGTCGATCGCCTGCCCAAGGGCACCAAGTCCGACGATGCCTTTATTTGATACGGCGTGCACCATGGGGTCTTAAGACCTTGATTTTTGAGCGATGAGATCGATGAGAGCCTTATGAGGATTGGCGAATTTTGCCAAACCGTCGGCCATCAAATCACTCTCTAGCTGATGCCAATCGATTTTTGTAACGATTTCATCGACAACGCTTTGTGCGGGAAACTGGTCCACTTTACGTGTGAATTGCTGATTGCTTTCAGCTACCGCATCATTGGTCTTTGGGGGGTTAGTCTGGATGTCGCTACCAGCGAGAGCTTCCACATACTTCCAAGGTTTGTCAGATGGACTCTTTGTTCCGGTGCTGGCGAAAATAATTTCTTGTTTGAGAGGTGTTTTGTTTTTTTGCCAGAACGCTTGGTTTTCTTGCCATAATATCTGTGCATTGACAATTCCAGCAAGACCTTGGGCACTTGGAGAAAGGGTTGGATATTTCTCTGCTGTATAAACGTCAATTCTTGAGACAAATATACTGTAAACACTCTTAAATCGATCGAGTGATGTGAGGCGCTGAGCTCCTCGCCAAACGGCGTCTCTAGCCATCTGGTACTGCCGGCTGGAAAAAATCAGAGTCACATTCAGCGGTACTGCCGCTGCAGCCAGTTCTTCCAGGGAGGCAAGCCCTGCAGGTGTGGCCGGCACCTTGATCATGCGGTTGGGGTGATTGCGAGCCCAAGATTTTCCCAGCTCGATATATTTTTCTGCGCGCTTTTCAACACTTAATTTACAACTTGTGTCTTCAAGCAACGGATCAAGTTCAAAGCTGACGTAGCCATCATCACCTTTAGAAGCATTGAAAATCGACAAGAAAAGTTTTTCCGCATCAGCGACCAGATGGTTTGTGACTTTCCAAGCGGTTGTTTCCGGATCGTGTCCGAGCTTGGACATTTCCTTGATCTTGTCATCAAAACGTCCGGTTTTGACCAGGTCGGCAATGATGATGGGATTACTGGTGGCGCCTGTGGCTCCAAGGGCGAAGTTACTTGAGACGAGCTCTGGGTCGACACTATCGATCCACAGCTTGGTTCCAGAGTTGATGAGGGATTTGATACTTGCGGTCATGGTCAGCTTTCAGTCAAAAAAATGGAGCAATAGTGCTCTGTTATTAATGCCGATGAAACGTACATCCGCTTCCACAAGTGTGGGCGGGTTCTGGCTGGTTATTTTTAGATTCAAGTTGTGGTGCTTTGGGTGTTACGCCTGCTGCCATATGATTGGCCGACCTTACCACAGTTGCAGGAGCTGCAAGCTGTTTTTCTAATTTACAATTTTGCTGTTCACAATGAGGCCCAAATTTTGGTGGTAAATCGTTCATCTTATGCAGGATTTCGAATCTCTGACCACAACTTTGGCAGAGATAATCATAATTTGGCATTACATCCCTCCTTGTACGTGACAGCATCCGGTAACAACGACGCCTGTTAATTTAGCATGAAGTGGGGAATAGTCCACTGAAAGCGTTGACTTTGCCAATGGTTACGGGTATTTCTCTGTGATTACCAAAAGTTTTACGCAGCCTTTGAAGCAGCCTTTTTTTATTGAGCGACTCTTTATTAAGTAACCTTTTATTAAATAATCTGACGGGGCGTCATGCGAGTCTTGTTGATCGGATCTGGTGGGCGAGAGCACGCGCTGGCCTGGAAATTGAAAAAATCGCCAGAATGCCGCGCGTTATTTGTTTGGCCAAGTAATGCCGCCATTAACCGTGTCGCCACGGCACTAGGTTTATCCGCGGATACCGCATTTGAAAAAGTTGCGGATGCTGCCGTCTCATTTGGCGTCGATATCGTTGTGGTTGGACCGGAGGGTCCTCTGGCGGCAGGTATTACCGATGTCATGACTAAAAAGGGTCTAAAAGTTTTTGGGCCAACTCAAGCGGCAGCACAGCTTGAGTCGTCAAAATTTTTCGCTAAAAGAATGATGATGGAGGCTAGTATTCCAACTGCGCCTTATGAAGTTGTCAGTAGCCGCGAAGAATGTCTCGAGCATGCGATGAGAATTTTATCCAGAGACGGTGGAGTCGTTTTAAAGGCTAGTGGTCTCGCTGGTGGTAAGGGTGTCTTTGTTTGTCATAATGAACAAAATGTCCTGGAAGGTGTTGAGCGACTCTATAGTCAGGGTATGCGAGAAGCTTCCGATAAAGTTATAGTTGAGGAAATACTTTTTGGTCGCGAGGTGAGTTATTTCTGTTTGATTGGCGCTGGCAAGATGACGAGAGTCGGTTTTGCTGTTGATCACAAGCGACTTTTAGCAGGTGACAAAGGTCCAAATACGGGCGGAATGGGTTGCTATACCCCGGTGCCATGGCTACCTGAAGATGCAGGAGATCAGGTTGATGCCCGTATTGTCAGGCCCCTCATTGAGACACTTGAGCGGAATGGAATCTCCTACACAGGTTGCCTTTATGTGGGGCTCATGTGGTCTGATAAGGGTCCGTCTGTTGTTGAATTTAACGTCAGATTCGGCGATCCCGAGGCGCAAGTTTTGGCCTTATCTGATCAGACGGATTGGCTGCCATTGATTGCCGCTAAAGTAGGAATCAAGCTAAAGCGTTCCGTTCAATCTACCAGCCCGAAACCAGTAATGGGGTACGTTCTTGCATCGAGCGGCTATCCTTTTGGCGAAGTGCCTGACGTCAACGGCCTGATTCCTTGGGCTGCCATCGAAGGACAATCTGACGGGTCGGCTGTGTTTGCATCGTCGGTTCAACAAGCCGATGGCGGGTTGAAAACTGGCAGCGGTCGGGTTTTTCTTGTGGCGGGTACTGGGCGAACCTTCAACGCGGCGAAATCAAAAGCACTAGCTCGGGTGGAAAAGATCCGCAGTTATTGGCCGCAGTCTCAATGGCGACCTGATATTGGTCAAAGTGTGCTGCAGTTTGAAGAAGCGGTTCTTTCAAATATTTCGCGTCTTCCCATTATCCTCGGCAGCTCATCTCCGCGACGCAAAGACTTGCTTGGAAATCTTGGCCTTGATTTTACTATCGTCAAACCGGAGACAGAGGAAAAGCCTAAGGCAGGCGAATCAGCCGAGGTTTATGTCGCGCGAAATGCGCGCGAAAAAAATGCGTGGATTTGCGAACAGGCCAAACGTAGCCACCCGCTCGGAGCGCTGGTCATTACAGCGGATACGATTGTTGTGATTGATGACCGAATTCTTGAGAAGCCCATGAGTGCCAACGAAGCTAGCGAGATGCTGGCCAATTTGAGTGGTCGGATGCACGTCGTCCTGACGGCGGTTTGTATTGCCCATGTGACCTCTGTACGCCTTGAGAAAATTAAGGAATTCACCGTAGCCACGGAAGTCGCAATTAAAAAGCTCTCGCCGCCCGAAATTGAGGGCTACATCGAAACGGGTGAGCCGTTTGATAAGGCGGGAGGCTACGCCGCCCAGGGGCTCGGTAGCTTTATGGTGCGTGAAATTCACGGTTCATTTTCAAACGTTGTCGGACTTCCTCTGGCGGAACTTGCAGAATCACTTCAACAAGATTTCAACGTCCCATTGTGGCGCGACCGATAGAAGTTTTCTAATAAACGGTCCCGTCGGAGGGTACTATTTTTCCAGATACTACGCTGAGGCTGTAGGTCTTAGCGGGTATGTCACTCCAGTTGTTGAAATTAAATTTCGTGTTTGCTGGCAGCTTTCTGATGGTAACACTGTTAAATGTCAGCGGCACCAATTTTTCGCATAAATTTGGTTTAGATCTTGCCTCAAGAAGGTAGGCGTGGCCTGAGTCAGAAAAAACCTGAGCACTTCCATCGGTTTCTATGGCTATCGCCACATTTTCGTCAAGACCCAAGCCTCGCACATGATTGGCCCAATTATCAGTCAAAATGCGTGCCATGAATGTGACGAGTCTACCCATGCGATCTCTGTTTTTAAAATGGGAGTCAGTAATCAAGTTCGCTAAGTGGGGCAGTCGAAGGAGATTTTTTTCCAGAATAACGCGGTGATCGTAAGGATCAGCGAGAGTTTGATCGGATGTCACAGTATCTCTATATGCGGGGAAGTAGAACTCCCCGAGGATCGCCAATCCAGCGGATGAGCCCCCGATGGGGACGCCACGTTCAGCAGCCTTGTTGATAGCCAAAGCAAGCGGTGATCCCGTCAAGAAATTCGCATAATTTGACTGATCGCCACCGGCAAAAAATATTCCCTCAGCTTTTTTGATCTTTGACAGGAGTTCAGAATCTTGCGCCGCTTCGCGTGATTTAATGACAATGGAGGTGACCGTGTTGGCCCCCATATTTATCAAGGTTTTATTATAACCATCACCCCCGCTCGCTCGTATGATGACGATGTCGCCGTAACCAGCTTGTCGCACAAACCAGACAAGCGCGGAATCACCTCCTGAGCCGCCACCAGCCAAAATCAGCCCGCCTCTCGGGGTTGGTGTGCCGTCAATGGAAGATCCAGACGTGTAAATGTCATAGTTATTGGCTCTGATAAGTGTTGACGCGGGTGACTTTTTGTCGGGACTCGTGATGGTCGTTGAGCAACTAACGGGGAGAATAGCAAATGATAATTGGATTATGACAAGACACAAAAAGTGAATTTTTGCTGAGAGTGAGCCTGAGTTTTCGGGATTAGGCCACATGCTTTCAGAGCTTTCCAGATCTAAGCATGGAGATGACGATGTAAAACCCCAAAAACCCGGCTAGTACAAATCCACCGATGCCGATAATTCCGGTGCTTGGCTGATTGGCGGCAGAAGCATACGTCAGGATCGAAGATCCGATGACCAAGGCGGCGATAATCATAGCGATCGCGATGCGGCTGCCTGAGCGTTCCACTGACCTCGTTAGTTTGATCAAGTCCGCGCTCGAAAATATAAGTCGGAGTTGACCATCTAGCGCAGCATTTAAAAGGCGGCGCGTCTGAATGGGTGCATATCTAATTAGGCTGGTTAAGTCCCGGCCAATCGCCAAAGCCTGGTCTTGGAGACGTCTTGGTGAGTAGAGGTCACTGATCAATTCGCTGGCAAACTCCTCGATTTGCAGCATGACATTAAACTCAGGGTCAAGTTTTGCGCCCACGCCCTCAAGGGTGGCAAGGCTCTTGACGAAAATAATTAGATCTTGTGGGAACGGAGTGTTGTGTTTGGCGGCTATGCGGGCCAGATCCCAAAGTAACGCGCCATTTTGTGTTTGTTTGAGAGAGAGGCCAACAAAGGGTGATACGGCGTTTGCCACATCGTGCTGGAACTGTTTAATATCAAGGGATGGGGATGGATCGGCCAGTTCTAAGTAGTAGTTGACCATTCCCTCATAATCTTCCCTGGCAAGGCTGAGCTGTAGGCCCGCCAAATTTTCCCGCGTGCGCACACTAACCCTAATGGCCAAACCAAAGTCGATGAGTCCGATTTCAGAGTCAGGTTTTGCAAGAAGATTGCCTGGATGTAAATCGCCATGAAAAAATCCGTCAACAAAGACCATCTTCATGAACATGCCAAGACCACGAGTGGTCAACTTTTTAACGTCAATACCAGACGCTAAAAGTTTATTGCGGTCGTCTGTCGGTATGCCGTCTATTTTTGATAATGTCAAAACACGATTTGTCGACAAATGCCAATGCACTTTCGGGAAGTGTACGTGCGGAAC